>JALVRY010000407.1 GCA_027024625.1 Thiotrichaceae bacterium | reverse complement strand
CGCAATTCCACCTAATACAGAGCCTAATACCGAGCCAACAATACGACCTTTTCCTCCGCCCACTTCACTGCCTGCAATACCACCAATGACACCACCAGCTACAGTACCTACACCTGATTCTTCATTTTCGATTAGGACATTACGTACACCAGTAACCGTGCCATATTTAACTTCTTGTAGTGTGCCTGCCTGTGTTCTGCCATAAGTACGACTTGAAGGCGTTGACGAACAAGCAACCAAGCCGACACCCAAAATAGCGATAAGAGATGAAGTTACTAATAATTTCTGTATTTTCATTTAAGTTTCCTGAGTTTTGCCTTTAAGCAAATAAAGTATGCAGAGTCATCAGGTGGCACATTATTCTTTTGAGCCATCCAAATAGCTTCTGCCAGACATTCCATCATTTCATGCTCCGCATCGTGAGCACCTAGTTTGACAGAAAGCTGCTGATAAAGTTCTCTTATTCCCTCGGGGCGATTTGTCCCAATTTGTTCCATCAGCCCAATATGCATACCCATATGTAGAAAGGGATTAGTCTCACCCATCTCTGGCATATAATCTTGATCTAATGCTTTTTCTTTATTTTCAAGCATCGCATGATATTCGGGATGCTCTTTGACAACTGTAATAATTTGTTGTTCTAGGGGATTTAAGTCATGATTATTTTTAAATTTTTGCCAACTATCAAAATAAAATTGGCGGAGGCTATCCCGATTACTATTAAACATTAACGCAAGCCCTATTCTGCTTCGTCATAAACCGCATTGAAATCAATATCTTCATAAACATCACTAATTTCACAACGAAAATTTAGACTTGCCAAATGCAGCTCTTTGTTTTCAGATGTAAAACTAAACAACTCCCAACGCTGATGTTCATTCAATCGAAAGACATCAATTTCACAGGCCATCAGATTAATAAGCACGTATTCTTTCAGACTAGGAATTTGGCGGTAACGAGCAAACTTATCGCCACGATCAAATGCTTCTGTACTGGGAGATAAAACCTCTATAATTAACACGGGCGACTGCTTTACATAATTACGTTTTTTATCCTCATCTTCGCAGCACACCATCACGTCAGGGTAAAAGAAAGCCTCATGGTTGGCGGTGCTTACTTTCATATCGGACATATATGTACTACAAGTAGAGCCTCGTAAATACGCCTTAAGCAAGGAGGCCATATTCAAAGATACTTTCACATGAGCATCACCTGCTCCCGCCATTGCATACGCTTCACCATCAATAAATTCATGACGGGTATCCGCTAGCTTTTCACCTTCTAAATATTCCTCAGGGGTAAGTAATAGTTGTTCTGCTGTTGAAGCCATTGTGCAAGTTTCCTATATAGATTCTGGTTGAAGTATAGCACAGTGATTTTTTTGAATAATTATTCTGTTTTCTCTTTAAAATCACAGAGATCAGAGATAATACAGGCGGCACATTTTGGTTTTCTTGCGACACAGATGTAACGCCCGTGTAAAATCAACCAATGATGTGCATCTAACAAAAACTCCTTGGGCACATGTCGCATCAATGCTTTTTCAACCTCAACAACATTTTTACCTTTTGCAATACCTGTACGATTAGAAATACGGAAAATATGTGTATCCACCGCCATTGCTATCTGTCGAAATGCTGTATTCAGCACCACATTTGCTGTCTTACGTCCGACCCCTGGTAATGCTTCTAAGGCTTTTCGATTATCTGGCACAATCGAATCATGCTCCTCAATAAGTATCTTACATGCCTTGATAATATTGGCTGCTTTGCTGTTATATAGGCCAATCGTCTTAATATATTCCTTTAATCCCTCCTCGCCCAAGTCATAAATTGCTTGAGGCGTATTTGCGACAGAAAATAACTTAGCCGTTGCTTTATTAACGCATTTATCCGTTGCTTGAGCCGATAACACTACCGCAATCAATAGCTCAAAGGTAGAGCTGTAATTTAACTCTGTCTTTGGTTCAGGGTTCTCATCACGAAGACGGCGAAAGATTTCATAGCGTTTGTCTTTATTCATTTTTGGGATTTAATTTCCGTACCCTTCAACTCCACTCAATGAGCAGTTTCCTTAGCAGAGTCGAAGGGTGCAATTATTTATAATCTATTCAAGTTAAAGCTTCACCTTATCCATGTGAGCATCTATTTTGATCAGTATATCATTCGGCAAATTAAAATCTGCTCTTCCTTTTTTCCAAGTTTCACGTGTTAGTTCTGTTGTTTCCTGTACTGCATTTTTTACTAAATATTTAGGTAACTGAAGCTTGTCTGCCATTTTTACAAAATGCTCAACTGTGATTTTTGTTAATTCTCTTTCACCCATCAGTGTTAGGGCAAGTTTATCATTTGGCAAGTAAGGCACGGTGGAGACAAAATCATAAGCGGGGGAAAGTTGTGCTAACCGTTTATCGGGATAAATTAGTGACCAGTTTTTCAGGTGCATATCACTATTCACCCCCCCCTTCTCTGCAAGATATTGTCTAAGATAACCTTCTGGTAATAAATTTGAGAAAAAGCTGGGTAGCTTGGTTTGCACAGGTCTTGAATCAGCTAGTAACTGACCCGTTTGTGAGTAAAAGGATTGGCTTAATATAGGTCTATTCTGATCTTCAATATAGGATTCATCAAATATTAATAGACTACGTTCATTGGGTAGCAGTGCAAGACTAGCAATTTGCTTTCCATATAGTCTAACTTTAAGCTCTTCCATCACTACAAATCCTCATCTGGAAGAAAACGAGGCTTATGATCTAGCGGCTCTTCTGACAAAAGACTTTGTATCAGCATTCTTTGCTTATGCGGAATCAGGGTTAATTCCATTTCAAGTAAATTTGCCATATCGATGAGGGTTGATAACCTTGGATCTGTTTTTCCACTTTCGATATTTGATATATGGCTTTGTGGTAGCCCTAGTTTATTACCCAATTCTTTTTGGCTAAGTCTCAAGGCTTTTCTTTTGGCTTGTAGTTGTTGAATAATAGTATTCATATGCTATAGCATATTTTATTATTATTTTATATGCAATAACATATATTAAAAGAAGATGTGAGCATTAACCAAAGTGGGAAAAATCACCTTTGATTACAACGGTTAGCCCTTCATGCTGAATATTGAGGAAAAGCATTTTGTGATCTGGGGAGAAACATACGCCTGTGAACTCACTTTTCCCTCGGTTAATTAGGTTTCTGACAAAGGGAATAACACGTCCATCAGGTTTAAACACTTGCACACTGTTACCTGCTCCACCATCTTCTGCCATGTAAGCATCACCCCAAGGGGTCATAGTGATATTGTCAATATTTCGATACTTATCGCCACGCACTGCTTGTGTCAGCAGTGTTAAACGATCTGATTTACCACGTCGCACATCTAAGCGATAAAGTTGTCCACGCTTTCTAGGACCACCATCGGTTGAGACAATATAGACTGATTTATTCTGGTACCAAATACCTTCTCCACGCGATAAAATAGCGGCTCCACGTGCTTGTGCTTGCTTTCGGGTAGAGATTTTACGACCATAACGATCATCGATATTCACCCATTCAACATCAAAATGATGACCAATTTTTTGACCTTTAGATAGAGGGAATTTTGACTTTCCCTTCACCTTTAAGGCTTGTAGTTTGCCACCACGAAAAGGACGTTTCGGCGAATCGGGTACATGTCGATAAATCGCACTGTAGGTAGTATCTTCAGTAAGATAGGTAATACCTGTTTTTGGATCAAACGCAGCCGCCTCATGGACGAATTTTCCGAGTGCATCAAGTCGCTTAGGTGCTTGCAAAGAACTAGCATGAGGATCACATAAAAACGCATAGCCATGATAAGGCTCACGGGCTTCTTCACAGGAAATCCAGCCATAAGGCGTTGCACCACCGGCACAGTTACGCGATGTACCTGTTAGGATCATATTGCTTGAAATACGTCTACCTGACTTAGCACTGACAACTAAGCGGCTCACACCACCACCGCGATTTTTTCGGTAAGCTAATTCATTATTAGCGGGTTTGCCCTTATGAACTTCATGGTTACGCATCAGAATAAGCTTGCCATTTTTACCTTTAAAACAAGCCATTCCGTCGGGTAATGCGGGAACTTCATGGCCATCGCTCATACGATCGCCAGTACGTTCTATAATTTCGTAGGAGAAGCCTTTAGGTAAATCTAAAATACCTCTACGATTACGCGACATTGCCTCAACAGGCTCAATATTTGAGAACAAACATGCTAGTGCTGATGTCGCTGTACCTGCTTGAATAAGAAAACGCCTACGCGAGAGGTTATCCAATACCTTTGCTTCTTCCATGTGTTTAACAATCCCAAACTATTTATTTTGCATCTGAAAATGGTGATACTAAGCACTCTTACTCATTTTTTGATCAACGTAGTTTTTAAATGCCAATATAAACGCCAAACCCATAAATGCCCCTGGTGGCAAGGCGGCAAAGAGAAAACCTCTGTAATCATTAACTAGCGTTATTGTCCAATTCTTAGCTATATCACCAAACATCAGGTGAGCGTGATCAAATAATGTTCCCTGTGCGATAAGTTCTCGCATTCCACCAAGAATAAGCAATACCAACATAAAGCCTAAACTCATCATAAAACCATCTAACCATGAAGCAACAACATTATTTTTTGATGCAAAAGCTTCGGCTCGACCAATGATAATACAGTTTGTCACAATCAACGGGATGAAAATACCGAGGATTCCATACAGCTCATGAAAATATGCCTGCATTAGTAACTCAATTGCGGTGACGTTTGATGCAATAATCAAAACAAAAACAGGGATGCGAATCTCTGGACGGATATAATCTCGCACAAGAGAGATGGAAAAATTTGAAGAAGCAAGTGTGATTAATGTTGCCATTCCCAAGCCAAATCCATTGATAACATTGGTTGTTACAGCCATTAATGGACATAAACCCAGCATTTGAATTAAAGCAGGGTTATTATCCCACAGGCCATCTTTGATGATTTTTTTGTAATCTACACTTGCCATCTTACGTTCCCTACATCTTTTCTATTCACTACTCAACTGGCACTTTTTTAAACTTACCCGCAAACAACTCATCAAAGTGAATTTGTGACCAATCTAAGACTTTTTTCACCATACCAACAACCGCTCTTGGTGTGATAGTTGCCCCTGTAAACTGATCAAATTCACCTCCATCTTTTTTTACTGCCCAGTGAGCTTGTGAAGGCTGACTTAGTGATTTTCCGTTAAAACTTGTTATCCAATTTGTTTTTTCTATCTCGATTTTATCGCCTAGACCCGGTGTTTCTTTATGCTGGACAACACGTACTCCGCTGATTGTTTGGTCTTTATTAATACCGACCAATAAATCAATCGCACCTGCATAGCCTTTCATGGTTGTGACTAAAAAGATTGCAGTTACAGCTTGATTTTGTTTGCGGGCTAAATACACCTTCGTACCATCTTTCATTGCAAATACGTCAGCTGGTAACAAAACAGCACTTTGATCCAAAGCGTTATCATAACTGCCCTCTTCCACAATTTCTGTTAGCTGTTTTAGCAAGGCTTGGCGTTGATTTTCTTTGATTCTATCTTCTGTTTGGTCATAAATTATTGCAAGCACTAACACGCCTAATAATGCAAAAGCAGCGAGTAGCAAACCAGACAAACCGACTTCTGAGAGTAATTTTTTTGCCATGAGCCTATCCCTTTTCTCCCAAAATTTTAGGTTGCGTGTAGTAATCAATTAAAGGAACTGCCATATTCATAATGATGACAGAGAAGGCGATACCATCAGGATAACCACCCCAGACACGAATGACATAAACAGAAAAAGCAATACCTGCCGCATAGATAAGTTTTCCCATTGGCGTTGTGCTAGCGGAAATAGGATCAGTTGCAATAAAGAACGCACCTAGCATGGTCGCACCACTTAGTAGATGGAAAACAGGTGATGCGTAATGCTCAGAAGAAATCATCCAAAAAATGGTCGATATAACCGCTAGTGAGCCTAATAATGCAACAGGAATATGCCATGTAATAATCTTTTTATAGATCATCCACACACCACCTAAGAGATACGCTAGGCTAATCCACTCCCAACCGCGACCCGCGAATATTCCAAACTGTTGATCCTCCATACTTTGCCCAACACTAATATTTCGCATTAGGTTAGTTTTGATATGATCTAGCGGTGTCGCCATAGTGATACCATCCCATGATGTATCAGCGGCAAAACCAAATACTCTTGCGAGTACATCACTTAAAGAAGAATGCAGTAAGCCCATATCAATTGGTGATGTCCAGCGTGTCATTTCGACAGGGAATGAGATTAGCACAACCGCATAGCCAATCATTGCAGGGTTAAAGGGATTGTAACCCAAGCCGCCATAGAGCTGTTTTGCAATAATAATAGCAAAAATAATGGCAAGCAATATCAACCACCAAGGTGAACCAGACGGCAATGCAAGCCCGAGTAACCAGCCTGTAACAACTGCACTATAATCTGATAAGAATGGAATAATTGGCCGATTGCGTAGCTTCAGCATCATGCCTTCGGCAAGTAGAGCAAAGCCAACCGCAAGCAGTATGTTAGTTAACACACCCCAGCCAAAAAACCAAAGTAGCATAAGCGTACCTGGCACAAGCGCATATAACACCTGCCGCATTAATGCCGAGACATTGCTATTGTCAATGTGCTTAGGGCGAGAAGTCGTTGTTGTTTTAAATTCCATCTTTTTTTGATTCCTCAGCCTTTTTTGCTTTAGCCATTGCCGCTTTCTTTGCTTTCGCTCGTGCCATTGCTGCTTTTATTGCTGCTTGTTTATCTCCACTACTGGCTGTTTTTTGCTGTACTTTACGCTTATGTGCTGCTCGTTTTGCATCACGCTCTTCTTTATCTCGTTTTTTGCGGAATTCGCGGAATTCATGGCGTTCACGGGCTAAATCAGCACTTCGCTGTTGTTGACGCTTATCCCAGATTATACTTTTTGCATGACGATAATATTGCACCAGCGGAATATTGCTCGGACAAACATAACTGCAGCAACCACACTCCATGCAATCGAATAAATGATGTTCTTCTACTCTTTCTATATTTTCTGCACGAGCATACCAATATAGCTGCTGCGGTAATAAATCAACAGGACAGACTTTATCGCATTTTCCACAGCGAATGCAGGGCATGGCTAAATCTGTAGAATACGGTAAAGCATTTTCAGAAGTAACTAACACGCAGTTTGTTGCTTTCACGACAGAAACCTCATCGGTTCGCAACTCAACTCCCATCATCGGCCCACCCATTATTAAGCGTTGGGCATTTTCAGTATAGCCTCCTGCTTCTTTAATCAAATGACTAAACTGAGTACCAATCAAAGCATTAAAGTTTTGCGGATTTTTAACACCGTTTCCTGTCACCGTGACTATGCGAGAAATAAGTGGTTTACCATTTACAATCGCATCATAAATACTATGAACAGTACCAACATTATGCACCAAAAAACCCAATGCAGAGGTGCGTGTTTTTGGTGGAACATTCACACCAGTCAAAATTCTAATTAATTGTTTAGCATCACCACTAGGGTACACGGTCGGTATCGGGACGATATAAATACCCTCTTTTTCCATTCCACCAAGGGCATCCCGCAAGGCTGCAATCGCCTCGGGTTTATTGTCTTCAATACCAATAAGACAGCGTTCGGGCTTTAATACATGCTGCATAATCCGAATACCAATAATGACTTCTTCCGCTTTTTCACGCATCAGCATGTCATCACTGGTGATATAAGGCTCGCACTCCGCTGAATTGATAATCAGTGTTTTTAAACCTGCTTTTGCCGCAGTCTCTAGCTTGATTTTACTGGGGAATACAGCCCCACCTAGCCCAACAACACCTGCCTCACGTACCCGCGTAAGTAAATTTTCGATACTAACTTTGTCAAATTCAGGATAAGGCTCATAGATTTCATCCCACCATTCATCTTTTCCATCAACATCTAATGTGATGCAACGACTATCTAATCCCGATGGATGCGGTACAGGACGATCTCCAATACTGACTATTTTCCCCGATGTGGGGGCGTGCAAAGTACAGCGATCACAGGCAATCATTGGTTGCCCTTTGAGTACTTTATCGCCTTCTTTGATCATGACCTTAAATTCCTCAACAGGACCCGACATCTGGCGAACAGGTATCACTAAGGTTTTCGGTAATGAGGGCGTTTGTACCGGTGTTTGCGTTGATTCTTTTTTATGAAACTCGGGATGTACGCCACCTTTAATCGGCCATGTTTTAATCATGTGAACTCTCCCTTTGTTGTTCGACAACGACAGGGATGGATAACGGCTCAGGCCATTGCCATTTTTCTACACCGGTACTGGCAGGAATCATCTCAATACAATCCACAGGACAGGGAGGCAAGCATAGTTCACAACCTGTGCATTCATCTTCAATAACGGTATGCATTTGCTTAGACGCTCCGACGATAGCATCAACGGGACAAGCTTGTATGCAGAGAGTACAACCAATGCAGTCATCTTCAATAATTTTTGCTACCAGTAGTTCTTCGGCGGCATTCTCAGCATGATCTTCGCTTAAAGGCTTGGGTTCTACGCCAAGTATATCTGCCAATTGTTGGATTGTTGCTTCGCCACCGGGAGGGCACTGGTTAATATCTGCCTCACCTGCTGCCATCGCTTCTGCATAGGGGCGACAACCGGGAAAGCCACATTGTCCACATTGCGTTTGAGGTAACGCCGCATCTAACTCATCGACAATGGGTTCACCTTCGACTTTAAAGTGAATTGCCGCATATCCTAGAAGCAGCCCAAAAAATATGGCAAGCCCTGTGATAACGAAAACAGCACTAATGATCATGCTTTAACCAACCCTGAAAAGCCCATAAATGCCAATGCCATCAGACTTGCCGTAATCAGAGCAATTGCATTTCCTTTGAAAATGCTTGGCACATCGGCAACATCAATACGTTCTCGCAAGCCTGCAAATAAAACCAAAGCCAGTGTAAAGCCTGCGGCTGACCCCATCCCATATAATGCAGATTCTATAAAACCGTGGGAATCTTGCACATTAAGTAATGCGACACCTAGTACCGCACAGTTTGTAGTAATTAGCGGTAAATAAATCCCCAATACATTATAAAGAACAGGACTAGATTTGCGGATTGCCATCTCGGTAAAGCCAACAATCGCAGCAATTACCAAAATAAAACTAATGGTTCTAAGATATTCCAAACCGAAAGGCTGTAAAAGATATTCGTTAACGAGATAACTAGAGACAGAAGATAGCGTTAAAACAAAGGTAGTCGCCAAGCCCATGCTCATTGCCGTTTCTAGTTTTCTAGAAACACCCATAAAAGGACACAAGCCAAGAAACTGCGAGAGAACAATATTGTTCACCCAAACTGTTCCAACAATGATAAGTAGGTATTCCGTCATAAACTGATCAACCCCGAGTTTTAAACTTTAAGGAGCTTTTCATAAAGAAATTCCTTAGTCCGTGTAATTTGCACTGGCTAAGCATAGCCTATGCCTAAAAATTCAAGTAAAGACTCGATCATTCATAAGGTGTTTATTAAGTAGGAGGGCATAATTAATTTAACAATTTGCTGGTCTATTTTCCGCTATTCAAGCCATTCCCTCAGTCGCGTAGCTCGGCTATGCTTCTTCGACAATAACTTGACTAGTACAGTAAACAGCAATTACGACTAATAATCTGACGGTCTAAATCCTTGATAACGGCGTTATCATTCCTCCCCATAGCCCTGCTATGACTCGTCATGATGCCTTGTTCTCAAGAATTTATCCTCGCC
>JALVRY010000406.1:2600-3291 GCA_027024625.1 Thiotrichaceae bacterium | reverse complement strand
ATGTAAACGGCGCGCATCAAAAAAGGATTCGCTTTGGATAACGGTGATATTGGGTTTCTTTATGTCTGACTTTGCATTCATCATGTAAAAGTGGGGGGGTGTACCTCCAGTATTCTTATTTTGAGTAAAGAACGGCGATGACTGTAGCGTTTGTATAATTTGTTGTTTATGTTCTTTTGTTCTTGCTTGTAATGCGTAGGCGCTTAGCGTGTTGATCAAGCCGTAGAGGGCGTTGTCTTCTGCTGGGTTGGCAGATAGTTTGAGTTTTTCAGCACTGTTTTTTATCAAAAAGCCAATGGCGATAATGGTGATTAAAGACAGAAAAATACGTTGTGCGGTAAACGCCATCGCAGGCTCAAGCGTTAGAACAGTAACAATAAGCCCGATGATAATAATGGGAGCGATGATGACAGGTGCAAGTCCTAAAAAAGGAAAGTACAAACGCGGGTGCTTAAAAGCTTGAGAGAACATTGCAAAATCAGAAAATACAATCGGTTCTTTTAGCGCTTTAAATTTTGCATTGCTCACTGCAATCACAATAATGAAAAAAACCACGAGCGCAAGACCAGAGAAAATAGGGCGTTGCACAATTAATGTCAGCGCTATGAATAGTATGCTGATAATTGAACTGTGTAATATCAGTGTGTTAGCAGTGAAAGTTGTTGCTTTAGGTTTGCTAAATCGCTCTAGC
>JALVRY010000406.1:695-2590 GCA_027024625.1 Thiotrichaceae bacterium | reverse complement strand
ATCAGCATTTAGCTTTTCTTCACACCATAAAGCTTTCGCATAATCCAATCAGCAAGAAATGAGGGCAATAGCGATAGTGTCCAAATTCCAAAATTTAAAGGAAACGGAAATGAAATGCTGGCTTTGTTTTTCTCGATGCCGCTCACAATAATATCGGCGGCGCGTTCTGGGCTGATCATAAAGGGTTTGTCGGAATAAAATTGATCACTTAAAGATGATTTCACAAACCCTGGGTAGACCACACTCACACCGATACCATCGGCTTTTAACCAGCCTCGCAGTGCTTGCCCATAGCCTTTAACGGCAGACTTGCTAGCGCAGTAAACAGGTGAGATCGGCATACCATAATGTGCGGCAAGTGAACTAATAATGGCAATTTGACCGTGCTGTCGTTCGCGAAGCTTGTCGATTAATGGGTTCAAAGTCGCCAACACGCCGTACACATTGGTATCAATCACACTACAGATTGCTTGCCACGATTCGGCTTCGCCACCTTTAGGGATAATGCTGGTAACGCCTGCATTGCAAATCACAAGGTCGATGGGATATTCGGCATCAATTTCACTGATTAAATTTTGCAGGGCTTGGGTGTCTGTTACATCAATACGGTAGGTCAATGCAGCGGACTGTTTTTTCTTGCAATCGTGTGCAACTGCTACTAACTTTTTTTCATTTCGAGCTAGCAAAATCAAGCGCGTAGTCGGGCTAGCATAGCGCTTGGCTAATGCCGCACCAATGCCATCGCTTGCGCCTGTGATAAGGATGTTTTTCATCTATACCTTTATGCCTCAGTCTCAAAAAAAGGCAAACTATTCGCTACCGCCATCTCAATACCCGTTTGATTATAAAAGCTACCATTAATTTGAGTGCTTTCAATCACTGAGGCTCTAAAAGCTTCAAAAAGTGCTTTGTCTGGCGGGCTGGCTAGCGCCCAAAATTCATCCAAAGTGCCTTGAAAGGTAAGTCCTGTCATATTATAAATAGCGTTTCCTAATGCAATTACAGGGCAATTATAGATTAATGCAGAGGTGCCTACCGTGCTATTTACCAACACGGTGCCTTTTGCGTGTTTGAGCAGTGAAATAAGGTTGCCTGCTTCTAAATAAATCACACGATTTTCATCCAGTTTATTCTCATCTACAGCTTTTTTAATAACCGCAGGATAATCAACAAACCAAGGATCAAGCGGATGATTTTTAATCACTAGCAATGCATCTTGTGGCGCATTGCTAGCAAAGGATTTAATCGTTGTTTGAATCAAATCTTCCATACTACTGATTGAAGAATGAATGCGTATTTGAGAGTCTGCGTCTAGCTGCAAAGGCAAAAGATAGAAAGGCTTTTTATTGGCAAGGAGTTCATCAATTTGCTGTTTTGCCTTCTTTTCAAAGTAGAACTTAACCGCAGGAATACGTTGCACAAACCCCCAGTATTCTTTCAAAGCACTATCAGGGCGATGTGTTTGATAATGTGGAAAGAGGGGGGTTAATACAAATTTGGCTAAAAGATAGCGAATATCATGCCATGCGCGTATTGAAAGTCCTCCACCTGTAAACAGAGTGGTTTGGTTTTTTACTTGAAGTGTTTTTGCAAAGCTAAGAAACCACTCAGGGTCTTTGGATAAGCTTGAGTTTGCATTAACACCACCCTTATCCAGCGTTACCCAATTAGGCCTAAAATAGCCTTCTTCGTAAACATGGATGTTTATGTTTTTGCTTTTGGCAAGTTCAATCGCTGGCAAGTGGACTGGGCGAGTATCGCCAAAAAGAATAATGTCGCTAATGCCATATTGCTCAAAAACATCAGCATAAAACTCAGGGAGTGCCTCAAGTTTGTCACGATAATTGATGTGCTTTAAAGCGGTAGAAAAAAATCGCCCAGAGAGTAAATCACCC
>JALVRY010000406.1:0-685 GCA_027024625.1 Thiotrichaceae bacterium | reverse complement strand
ATGCTTCACGCGCCAGTACACCGACCTTGTCTCCTCCACGTCGAACGAGCGGCGCCCCACGGTAACAATGCCCTCCCCGGGCTGGTTCAGCGTCAAGAGAATATCCACGCTTGTCGGGTACTCCCGGCCGTCCAGGATAAACACCCGCCTACCCAGCGCTCGCAAACGCCCCTCCATATGCGCCGTATGCTCGTCGTCGCGCCCTCCAATGATCACAATCGCGTCGTCACACATCCCAATGTCTCCTCAAACAAAGAGTAAATCCTCCCCACAAAAAAGAAACTTTAGCGCATAAGAACCCGCATTATTCAAAGTCTACTCAAGAACAAAAAAAAAAGGGCTAGCAACACCATGTAATAGTAAAAAAGAACGGCTCGTCATGAGGCGATATTGTAGCCTAAAACCACATTCTGATATGGGTTAAAAAATGGTCATGTAAAAGTAGAGGGGTGTGCTTGCGACAAGATATTAGTATTTTGTTTTCTCTATTTATAATAAATATTAAACACAAGCTAGACAGCCTTTGAATTCTTCCTTAAACTTCCCCATAAGAAATTTTAATTTTTATCATCTTTTTATTAATAGCGAGGATGTAATACGTGCCCACCAATAGAGACATCTTTGCCAGAAATGAACGAGAAAGGAAGAAGATAAAAAAGAAAAAGAAACATAAGGAAATTGCCAA
>JALVRY010000405.1:470-9840 GCA_027024625.1 Thiotrichaceae bacterium | reverse complement strand
TCCTTTGCCAGTCCGTAAAGAGCGTTTCACAATTTTGATTTCGCCACATGTTAATAAAGATGCTCGTGATCAGTACGAAATCCGTACTCATAAGCGCTTAATGGATATTGTTGAGCCTACAGAAAAAACTGTAGATGCACTCATGAAGTTGGATTTACCCGCTGGTGTGGATGTTCAAATAAAACTTAATTAGAGAAGGTAATAAATTAGCAATAAGAGGTTTCTTATTGCTAACGACTCTGATATAGTGCGCGACCTGTTTTGGCTATGGCTAATCAGGTCGGTTTTATTTTTAAAGTAGTTAAAAAGTTGCCTGCGTTAAATGTCAGGCGGTTTGAAGAGGATTAGCAGATGGCAATCAGTTTACTAGGTCGCAAGATCGGGATGACTCGTTTGTACAACGAAGACGGTGGTGCAACAGCAGTTACTGTTTTGGAGATGTTGCCAAATAGAGTTTCTCAAGTAAAGACAGTCGAAAGTGATGGTTATGATGCAATTCAGTTGACTGCTGGAAAAAAGAAAGCCTCTCGTGTGAATAAAGCTCAAGCAGGGCATTTTGCAAAGGCAGGTGTTGAAGCGGGTTCTATAACGCGCGAGGTTCGTGGTAGTTTTGATTTTGAGGCGGGTTCGGAAATAACGGTTTCTGTATTCGAGGAAGGTCAGTCTGTGGATGTGACGGGTACGAGCAAAGGTAAAGGTTTTGCTGGTGTGCTTAAACGTTACAATTTTGCGGGTAAAGATGCCACGCATGGTAACTCTATTAACCACAGAACGCCTGGTTCTATTGGTCAGAACCAAACGCCAGGTCGTGTCTTTAAAGGCAAGAAAATGACGGGTCATATGGGTGCTGAGAAAGTAACAACTCAGAACTTAAAGATAGTTCGCGTGGATGCAGACAGAAATCTATTGTTAGTGGATGGGCCGGTTCCTGGTTCACGCGGTGGAGATATTGTCGTAAAGCCCGCTGTTAAAGCATAAGGTTAAGAACGATGGAATTGCAAATAGCAAATGGCGGAACACTTGAGGTAGTCGACGGTGTTTTTGCTAGAGAGTATAAAAAAGGATTGGTGCATCAGGCAATTGTTGCTCAAATGGCGGCAGATCGCTCTGGTACTAAAGCCCAGAAGAATCGTTCTGCGGTAAGCGGCGGTGGTATTAAGCCATGGCGTCAGAAGGGTACGGGTCGAGCACGTTCTGGAACAATTCGTTCTCCAATATGGCGTAGTGGGGGCGTAAACTTTGCTGCAAGTAATCGCGATTACAGCCAGAAGATGAATAAAAAGCAATATCGAGCAGCAATAAGTGCGATATTGTCAGAATTAGTTCGTCAAGAGCGTTTGGTTGTTGTTGAAGAATTTGCAATTGATGAGCCTAAGACAAAAACAATGCTGGCTAAGCTTTCTGATTTGGGTTTGTCTAACGATACGTTGATTGTAACTGTTGAAGATGATCGTAATATCGCTTTGTCTGCTCGTAATTTAATTGGTTGTGAAGCGACAACGGTTTCCATGGTGAATTCAGTTAACTTGGTTGCGCATGATAAGGTTGTAATGACTGCTGATGCAGTTAAATCAATTCAGGAGTGGTTGGCATGAATCAAGAGCGAATTTATCAGGTATTAGTTGGTCCACACGTTTCTGAAAAGGCAGTGATGATGTCAGAAGAAGGTGGGCAACATGTATTTAAAGTTGAGAAAACGGCAACAAAACGAGAAATAAAAAAAGCAGTTGAAACTCTGCTAGAGGTTGATGTTGTTAGTGTTCGAACTGTTAATGTTAAGGGTAAGCTTAAAAACTTTGGTCGTCGTAAGGGTAGGCGTAATGATTGGAAAAAGGCTTACGTTCGTTTGGCAGAAGGTCAATCTTTAGAGTCGGCTGTAGAGGCATAAGAAAATGGCAATTGTTAAATCAAAACCAACCTCGCCAGGGCGACGTTTTCAGGTACGTAGTGTTAATAAAGATTTGCATAAAGGTTCGCCTTGGAAGTCCTTGGTTGAAGTAAAGCGTAAGTCTGGTGGACGTAATAATCAGGGTAGGATTACGACCCGTCACGTGGGCGGTGGTCATAAACAACATTATCGCGTTATTGATTTTAAGCGTACAAAAGATGATATTCCGGCGACAGTTGAGCGCTTAGAGTATGATCCAAATCGCAGTGCCTATATTGCGCTGTTGAAATATGCTGATGGTGAGCGTCGTTATATGATTGCGCCAAAAGGTGTAAATGCTGGTGATAAAGTTTCATCGGGGCGTAATGTTGCAATTGTTAAAGGTAATTGTTTGCCAATGCGCAATATTCCTGTTGGTACAGTGATTCACTGTATTGAATTGAAAGCGGGTAAAGGTGCGCAAATGGCTCGTTCGGCGGGCACATCTGCGCAGATTGTTGCACGTGAAGGTCGTCATGTAACCTTGAGGTTGCGTTCGGGTGAAATGAGAAAGGTTTTAGCCGATTGTCGTGCGACAGTTGGTGAAGTAAGTAACTCAGAGCATGGTCTTGTCAAATTAGGCAAAGCTGGTGCAAAACGTCATCGCGGTGTCCGTCCTACGGTTCGTGGTGTGGCGATGAATCCTGTTGATCACCCACATGGTGGTGGTGAAGGTCGTACATCGGGTGGTCGTCATCCAGTGTCACCTTGGGGTATGCCTACAAAAGGTTTCAAAACGCGGAAAAATAAACGTACTGATAAATTGATCGTACGCCGCCGCGGTAAGAAGTAAAATACGAGGAAAAAATAGTGCCACGTTCATTAAAAAAAGGGCCTTTCGTTGATCATCACTTGATGAAAAAAGTAACTGAAGCTCAAGCACAAAATAGTAGGAAGCCAATTAAGACATGGTCTCGTCGTTCGATGATTATGCCTGAGATGGTTGGTTTAACAATTGCTGTTCATAATGGTCGCCAGCATGTTCCTGTTCTAGTGAATGAGAATATGGTTGGTCATAAGTTGGGCGAGTTTGCTTTGACGCGTTTGTATCGCGGTCATGTGGCAGATAAGAAGAGCAAGTAATTAGGTAGGTATTAAAATGGAAGTTTCAGCAAATTTGCGTTTTTCACGTATCTCACCTCAAAAAGCTCGTTTGATTGCGGATCAAATACGTGGTCTTTCTGTTGAGAGTGCATTGGAAATACTAACATTCAGTAAGAAGAAAGCAGCTGTAATTGTTAAAAAGGTTCTAGAGTCAGCGGTTGCCAATGCGGAGCATAATGAAGGTGCGGATATCGATGAATTGTCGGTAAGTACGATTTTTATTGATGAAGGTCCTACAATGAAGCGTATTCAGCCACGAGCAAAAGGTCGTGCAAATCGAATTCTAAAAAGAACAAGTCACGTGACAGTTAAAGTCAGTGATGGCGAAGCCTAGAGGTCTATAAAATGGGTCAAAAAGTACATCCAATCGGAATTCGTTTAGGTATCGCGACAGACTGGCGTTCTAAATGGTATGCAGAAGGCGAAGAATACGCAGAGTTCTTGAATAAAGATATCGAAGTTCGTAATTACCTGAATGAGAAGCTCAAGAATGCATCTATTAGTCAGATCCGTATAGAGCGTCCTGCAAAGTCAATATATATTACTATTTCAACCGCTCGTCCAGGTGTTGTTATTGGTAAAAAAGGTGAGGATATTGAGAAGCTACGTCAGCAAGTTTCAAAAATTTCCGGCGTTCATATCAATAATGTAAAAGTAAATATTGAAGAGATTCGCAAGCCTGAATTAGATGCTCGTTTAGTGGCTGAAGGGATTGCAAGTCAGTTAGAACGTCGTATTATGTTTCGTCGTGCTATGAAACGTGCTGTTGGTAATGCAATGCGTCTTGGCGCCGAAGGCATTAAAATTAACGTAGCTGGCCGTTTGAATGGTGCGGAAATTGCTCGTGGTGAGTGGTATCGAGAAGGTCGAGTTCCACTTCATACACTGCGTGCTGATATTGATTATGCGACAGCAGAGGCTAATACTTCCTATGGAATTATTGGTATCAAAGTCTGGATCTACAAGGGAGAAGTTTTTGACCTTGAAGAAAAGAAACAAGCAGCTGCCAATAAAAAAGGCGGACGTGCGAAAAAGAAGCGATAGGGATTAGCCATGCTACAGCCTAAGAGAACAAAATTCCGAAAACAGTTTAAAGGTAAAAATAGAGGCCTTTCTAATGTTGGAAATAAAGTAAGTTTTGGTGACTTTGGTTTAAAGTCTATTGGACGTGGTCGTCTAACAGCACGCCAAATTGAAGCAGCACGACGTGCAATGACACGGAAAATCAATCGTGGTGGTCAGATTTGGATTCGTGTTTTTCCTGATACGCCAATTACAAGCAAACCTTTAGAAGTTCGTATGGGTAAAGGTAAGGGTAACGTGGAGTATTGGATAGCTAAAATCCAGCCAGGTCGCGTTCTTTATGAAATGGATGGTGTTTCAGAAGAGTTGGCTCGTGAGGCGTTTGAACTGGCGGCAGCAAAACTTCCTTTTAAGACAGTATTCGTTACTAAGCAGGTGATGTAATGAAGGCTAATGAATTACGTGAAAAGTCAGTTGAAGAATTAACAGCTGAGCTTATTGAAAATAGAAAAGAACAGTTTGGTTTGCGTATGCAGCAGTCAACAGGTCAGTTAACACGCCCTTCAGAGATGAAGCGTGTTCGCAAACAGATTGCACGTATCAAAACCCTTATTAATGAAAAAAATTGCTGAAAATAGAGTCAGGTAGTCAGATATGAGTGAAGCAGAAGGCATTAAGCATAGTATTACTGGTGAAGTAATCAGCAATAAAATGGATAAGAGTATTGTTGTTCTTCAAGAGCGAAAAGTTAAACATGCTCTTTACGGCAAGTATATTAAACGCTCGACTAAATACCATGTGCATGATGAAAATAATGAATGCAATGTTGGTGATATTGTAACATTTAAAGAGTGTCGTCCGTTGTCTAAGACAAAGCATTGGACACTTATTGAAGTTACGGAAAAAGCATCTTAGTCGGCATAGAGCGGAAGGAGAAATTAAATGATTCAAATGCAATCAGTTCTGCATATTGCTGATAACAGTGGTGCGAAAAAAGTACAATGCATAAAAGTTCTTGGTGGTTCGCATCGTCGTTATGCAGGTATTGGTGATATCATCAAAGTTAGTATTAAAGATGCAATACCGCGCGGTAAGGTGAAGAAAGGCGATGTGTACGACGCAGTTGTTGTTCGTACAGCGAAGGGTGTGCGTCGTAGAGATGGATCACAAATTCGATTTGATAGCAATGCCGCAGTATTGTTGAATAGCAAGTTAGAGCCAATTGGTACACGTATTTTTGGCCCTGTAACTCGTGAGCTTCGTGGTGAGCGCTATATGAAAATTATTTCTTTGGCTCCTGAAGTTTTATAAGGTTGATTTGAAATGCGAAAAATACGTAAAGACGATGAAATCGTAGTAATCTGTGGCAAAGACAAAGGTCGTCGCGGTACAGTTATTTCAGTGAAAGGAAACAAGGTTACTGTTTCTGGTATAAATATTGCCAAAAAGCATCAGAAACCTAATCCGAATGCAGGAATTGAAGGTGGGATCATTAATGTTGATATGCCGATGGATATATCAAATGTAATGTTGGTTAATCCTGAGACAGACAAAGGTGATCGTGTAGGTATTAAGTTTCTTGACGATGGAAAGAAGGTTCGTTACTTCAAATCTAACGGCGAACTTGTAGACGCATAGTAGGATAATTCAGATGACTAGAATGCAAGATTTTTACAAGGAAACTGTCGTTAAGGAATTAACAGAACAGTTCAATTATAAAAACCCAATGGAAGTGCCAAAACTCACAAAGATTACATTGAATATGGGTTTAGGTGAGGCAGTAACAGACAAGAAGATTGTAGAACATGCCGTTGGCGACATGGCAAAGATCGCTGGTCAAAAGCCTATTGTTAACTTGTCAAAAAAATCAATTGCGGGTTTTAAAATTCGTGATGGATGGCCAGTTGGTTGTAGCGTTACTCTTCGTAGAGAAAAAATGTACGAGTTTTTAGATCGCTTGATTAATATATCAATTCCTCGTGTACGTGATTTTCGTGGAATAAGTCCTCGTTCGTTCGATGGACGTGGCAACTTCGCAATGGGTATTCAGGAACAGATTATTTTCCCTGAGATCGATTACGATAAAATTGATAAGATTCGTGGTATGGATATTGCTATTACCACAACCGCAAAAACAAATGATGAAGGGCTAGCTTTGTTGAAAGCGTTTAAATTCCCTTTCAGAGAGCGTTAGAGGAATACGTAGCATGGCTAAAAAATCAATGATTGCCCGCGAAGCCAAACGTGCTCGTGCAGTTGCAAAGTATGCTGAAAAGCGTGCGACCCTTAAAGAAATTATTCGTAACCCCAATAGTAGTTACGATGAAGTAATGGATGCTTCTGACAAGTTGCAAAAGCTACCACGTGATAGCAGTGCTGTGCGTAAACGTAATCGTTGTCAGATTACAGGTCGCCCACATGGTGTGTATAGTAAGTTTGGTTTATGTCGTAATAAATTACGTGAGCACGCAATGAAAGGCGAAGTTCCTGGTTTATCTAAGGCTAGCTGGTAATTAAGGAGAAATGTCATGAGTATGAGTGATCCAGTTGCTGATATGTTAACGCGCATTCGTAATGGCCAGCGTGCAAATAAAGTAAGTGTTTCTTTTCCTGCATCTAAGCAGAAGAAGGCTATCTTAGAAGTTTTAGTTAGTGAAGGTTACGTTGAAAGCTATGACGTTGATCCTGCGAATGGAAAGCCAGTTACTACAGTTAAACTGAAATATTTTAATGGTGCGCCTGTTATCGCAAAGATAAAGCGCATTAGTCGTCCAGGGCTTCGTGTTTTCAGAGGAAAAGATGAGCTACCGAACGTATTAAATGGGATGGGAGTTGCAATTGTATCAACTTCTAATGGTGTAATGAGTGACCGTGCTGCACGTGATGCTGGGCAGGGTGGCGAAGTTATCTGCACAGTTGAATAATCAGGTTAACGATTATGTCTAGAATTGCAAAAAATCCAATTCAATTACCTTCTGGTGTAGAAGTGAAATTGGATGGTCAAAATATGAATATCAAAGGCAGTAAAGGTGCTTTTGATTATGTTATTCATTCCTCTGTAGAAGTTGCACAGGAAGAAAATACAATTACCTTCAGACCAAAAAGTGAGTCAGATCGCTCTGGTTGGGCTATGGCAGGAACAATGCGTGCAGTTACTGCAAATATGGTTACTGGTGTTTCCGAAGGTTTTGAAAAAAAATTAGAGCTAGTAGGCGTTGGTTATCGTGCAAAGGCAGCTGGCTCAAATATTAATTTAACACTTGGCTTTTCTCACCCTGTTGAACATCAGTTACCTGATGGAGTTACAGCAGAAACACCAAGCCAAACTGAAATTATTATTCGTGGCATTGATAAGCAAAAAGTTGGTCAAACAGCTGCTGAAATTCGTGCTTATCGCCCACCTGAGCCGTATAAAGGTAAGGGTGTTAAATATGCAGATGAGCATATTGTTCGTAAAGAAGCTAAGAAGAAGTAGGTTAATCAGATGGATAAGAAGTCAAGCCGAACTCGTCGTGGTAAGCGCGCACGTTCTAAAATGCGTGAGCTTCGTGCAACACGATTATGCGTATATCGCTCATCGCAGCATATTTATGCACAAATAATTGCTCCTGAGGGTAATACTGTTATCACTTCAGCTTCGACGGTTGAGAAGGATGTTCGTGCAGCGTTAAAATCAACTAGCAATATTGAGGCAGCAAAAGCAATTGGCAAGTTGATTGCAGAACGTGCAAAGGATAAAGGTGTTGAAGTGGTGGCATTTGATCGCTCTGGATTCAAATATCATGGTCGTGTAAAAGCGTTAGCAGATGCAGCTCGTGAAGCTGGTCTACAATTTTAAAGGTTTACTGGAATGGCTGATAATCGAAGAGATAATGGTCCTAGTGATGGGCTTCAAGAAAAGCTTGTTCACGTAAATCGTGTTGCTAAGGTTGTTAAAGGTGGTCGTGTATTCGGCTTTACCGCACTAACCGTAGTTGGTGATGGCAATGGCAAAGTTGGTTTTGGATACGGTAAGGCTCGTGAAGTTCCCATTGCAATTCAAAAAGCGATGGAAAAGGCACGCAAGAATATGGTTACAGTTCCTCTTGTAAATGGAACATTGCAACATGATATTACATCGCGTTTTTCAGGTGCTCAGGTTTTTATGAAGCCTGCTTCTGATGGTACTGGTATTATTGCTGGTGGTGCGATGCGTGCGGTTTTTGAAGTGGTAGGCGTGCATAATGTTCTTGCTAAGAGTCAAGGCTCTCGTAATCCAGGAAACTTGGTGCGTGCAACAATTAAAGGCTTGGCAGAAATGGCATCACCAGAGATGATGGCAGCTAAGCGTGGCAAAACGGTAGAAGAGATCAAAGGTTAAAGTCTCATGGCTTCAGATAAAACAATTAAATTGACCTTAGTGCGTAGCATGAATGGACGGTTGAAGTCTCATAAAGCATGTGCTCGTGGTTTGGGTATTAGAAAGATGCATAACCCTGTCACTGTAGCTGATACGCCTGAAAATCGTGGCATGATCAATAAGATTTCTTACATGTTGAATGTAGAGGCAGTATAAAATGAGACTAAATACAATTTCACCTGATGAAGGTAGCCGTAAAGACCGCAAGCGAGTTGGTCGAGGAATTGGTTCTGGACTGGGTAAAACATGTGGTCGTGGTCACAAGGGTCAGAAATCTCGCTCAGGTGGTTATCATAAAGTCGGCTTTGAGGGTGGTCAGATGCCTCTGCAGCGTCGCCTGCCAAAAGTTGGTTTTTCATCTCGAACTAAGCAGTATGTTGCTCAGGTTCGTTTGGATGAACTAACAAAAGCAGGGGTAGAGGTTGTTGATATTGCTGCACTTAAAGCAGCTGATATTATTGGTGAAAAAATCACAAGTGTAAAAGTCTTTTTGTCAGGTAGTATTGATAAAGCGGTTACTTTAAAGGGCATTAAAGTATCAAAAGGCGCGAAAGCAGCAATAGAGAGTGCCGGAGGCACAATCGAGGAATAATAAAAAGTGGCTAATAATAATCCAGCCGGAGGGCTCGGCAATTTCAGCGAAGTTAAACAAAGAATACTTTTTGTTTTTTTTGCGTTAATTGTTTATCGAATTGGTACTTATGTTCCGATTCCAGGTGTAAATCCTGAGGCGATGTCTCGTTTTTTTGATAACAATAGTGGCACTATTTTGGGTGTCTTTAATATGTTCTCAGGCGGGGCGCTGCAGCGTTTGTCCGTTTTTGCTTTGGGTATAATGCCATATATTTCTGCCTCGATTATTATGCAGTTGATGACGACAGTTATCCCATCTCTTGAGCAGATTAAGAAAGAAGGTG
>JALVRY010000405.1:0-460 GCA_027024625.1 Thiotrichaceae bacterium | reverse complement strand
CTATGGAACGGTTGCATTGGCACTTTTTCAGAGTGTAGGGGTTGCAGTTGCTTTAGGTGGACAAGATGTTGGTAATGGACAAACCATTGCTTTATATCCTGGTGTAGGATTTGTTATTACTACAGTGGTGACCTTGGTAACTGGTACATTGTTCTTAATGTGGCTAGGTGAACAGATTACTGAGCGTGGAATTGGTAATGGTATATCAATTATAATTTTTGCTGGTATTGTTGCAGGCTTGCCTAAAGCTGTTGCGGGTACATTAGAATTGGCAAATACAGGGGAATTGTCACCAGCTAAAGTGATCTTTTTGCTCTTTTTGGCGATTGCTGTAACAGCCTTTGTAATATTTATTGAGCGTGGACAACGTCGGATAACTATTAATTACGCAAGTCGTCAGCAAGGCAGACGAATGATGCAGGGGCAATCAAGCTTTTTGCCACTAAAGTTAAATATGGCT
>JALVRY010000404.1 GCA_027024625.1 Thiotrichaceae bacterium | reverse complement strand
GTGTATAAATACGACCCTGAGTAGGAGGCAATGCACAGGCATCTATTTTTTCACCTGATGTTAAGGCATCAGGTACTATCGTCGTAAAGAAAATAGAGCCCTCAAACGTGGTTGATGCTGACAGAACTTTTTCACCCATTCTGTTAAAGTCTACATACCAGCCACGTTTATGCTTTCCATCACTGTCTACAGCATTGGTTATTTTCTTGCCTTCAAAACTTGTATCCTGCGTAAGTGTTTTGCTCAAAAGTGTTTTTCCACCACCTAACTCTGTTGACTCTACATCTATTTTTACCCTTGCCAAATCTTCCATTGTGATGGTTTTATAATCTGCCGCAGGTGGATTTAATGGTGTTTCATCCATAAGGATAAACATATGATCTTTTATTTTATCATTCATTGGATGAGGTCTTAGACCACTGCCAATTGATACCGTAAAGAATCTTTTACCATTATCAATCACGCTGGCGACATCAGGCTCATTATAAAACTTGCGTCCTTTATACACTGCTGCATCACCACTGCCTTCATAAGCTAAAGAAGCAAGCTTTGTAAGTTTGGAGTCCTTAGCATCGTCAGAGAGTGTTTCGCTTAAATCCAGGCGCCAGACATTTCCGCCGGTATCTGCAAAATACATTCTATCGAGCAGACCATTGCCATTGACATCCAGGATACGCGCACCAGCAGGAAGACCATGCTGGATTTTATCATCACCCATGACATCACGTAATGACCACAGCTTGCTACCGTTTTCTGCATCTACAATGTAGATATCATCAGCCATCTTTTGCGTTTTTCGATCAGTTAATACATTTGTATTAACGTAGGAGTCCTCACCTTTACCGTAATCAAGATACTCTTCATTACCAGCGGTAAAGATAACAGCACGTTTTTTAGTTCCGTTATGCATTACATTAGCAAGGTAGGGCGTTGACCATGATTGTCCTAAACGAGAAAAACCGTCTGTATTGTTATCAATCTTCCAAAGCAATTTTGGCTGATCTTTGTCGCTGATATCAAGGGCATAATAAGAACGACCCCCACGACGCAAGCCAAAATAAAGGTATACCTTTTCACCACTATCCACATTGCCATTATGGTTAGTATCATCATGGAAGTAGGTGATAGCACCATCCACACCATAACGGTGTTCACTGCCATTTTTGAACTGATTATCAATGTTTTTTAACAGCTCTTTAGGCATAAAGGCATATTTTTCTACACCTGATTCTGCATCAAAGACATGCAAATAGCCTTCATTGGTTGCAGCAAAAATATACTGAACCTTACTCCCGGCCGTGTCATTTCCCTTATTGTAGGTAATGATAACAGGCTCCGAATGCAACATATCTCCCATATGTTTACGCGCATGCTCCGGTATTTTAGCTTCTGCAAAGGCTTTATTTGAGCTTTCACTACCCATAGCCCAGCCGCCATCATTGCCCTCTTTCCAGCCTCTAATAAAATTAATCAACTTTTTACGATACGTTACTGCTTGTTCATTTGTTAAACCAAGTTCTGCCTGATTAAACAGCATGCTTTTCGTAATCGCATCATTACTGGCTTTAAGGTGGTTTGATTCTGCTGACAATAGTTTATTGGAAGATACATCTGAATATAGCCTGCGCTCTCGTGGATCTATTAACAAGCTCGCAGTACCACCGCTTTGCACCGTATCACCATCTGCACTATTGCTATTAGACCAGAAATCCCATGCATCATCGGTAAACAAACCCAGTTCGGTCATGGCATCTTTTGTTCCTGCTGTGGTTGCCTCTTTACTATCTTTACCACGAATATGACGGCGACCATTGACATCCTTTAATTTAAACTTCTTTAAATTACCTGACCAAACCGCTGTATTGGTTTTATCAAATACCGGGATATAAATGGAATCTTCATGTTCCAGACCACTTCTTACGTTAACGCTATAGCCTGGCGATGCCTGTGATCTAGCCTCTTTGGCTATTTTCTTTAATATCTTGGTAAACGATTCCGCCAGTTTTGCACCATCATTGGCGGTATAATAGCCTTCATTAACATCTTTAGTATCAGGGTCATCCGCAGTAACCAGGCTTTTCAGGTATTTTTCTGCATCATCAGTAATCTCTGATGAAAAGCCAACCACAAAGGTATTTACTGTTTGGATACCAGGGATATCGCTGTTTAAATCATGTGTAGCCAAATAGGTGGTTAACTCTTTACCACACTCACCTGCCTTAAAACCAACTTTAGATTCATCTGCACAGCTACCAACAAGTTCTTTAATTTTTTCATAGGCATAAGGTCGTTTTTTTATTTTATTACCATCCTTATCAATACCTATATTATACTCAGGCTTTCCATCTGACATTAAAATAATATTATTACTCTGGCAGTCTGAAATGATAGGAGTGTTGTAGTTCGGTGCAGGAAGAGGAGTAAGCTTATCGTTACAAACAGGTATAACACAATAGGCTTCATCACGTCTTTCTTCTTCACCACTACAACTTCCCTTAACATCTACTACCTTATCACAGATTGTAAGACCATCAGCACCAGGTCTACAGTTCACATATTTATAGGTAGTATCTACCCAATCGCCTAGACATACATCACCTTCATGACAGTTACTCGCTTGGTTAATAAATGTTTGACAATTTTCAAAAGTACCTGGACCTTGTGGCATATTTTTATCAGCAGGACATTTGTATTCTTCTGCATAGGTATCACCTTTCTTAGCGCTACGAAAACGAGCTATATCATCACCCCAAATTTCTTGATCACTAGGAACACCTGCACAACTAGTAACTTTTTGTGTTTGTAAAAAAGGCTCTACCCGGTCAGGACCAGCTGTTACATAAGTTGCAGGATGTGATGAATAACGCTCATTTGCTTTACCAAAACCAGCATAGAGTTTATCACCGCGATAATAGCGTGCTGCCTCATAAAGGGCATCCACAATAGGTGTAGCTCCTTTAGGCTGCCAGCTATCAACAATTTGCTTTAAATACTCGCCCACCGTTATTGTTTTTGAGGATGGAGCAGGGAGATTATTTAAATCCCAGTTGGTAACTCCATCAATTTTTAGGGATTCTTCCAGAATAGTATAAGCATGTTCCCCTATCCCCTTAACTGGAAAGCGGATACCATTAGTCATGTCAAAGCGATCTCTATTAGTAGAGTAAGTTATCCCTCCATAGTTCATAATACCTACGCTTAGATTGATTGATGCTCTACCCAATACTGTCTTAAGTGCATCTTTCATTACTTGCATACGTCTTTTTTTATTAATTTTGTAGTGCACAACTAATATTGGTGCTTTTTCAGGATTTTTT
>JALVRY010000403.1 GCA_027024625.1 Thiotrichaceae bacterium | reverse complement strand
ATGTTTATGGGATTTGCAGTAGGTTATTAGTTCTCGGACAAGCTCCTAGCATCCGCACAAAATAAATCTAACAATCAGCCCTGCTATTTGTTCTTTTGAATTTCATCTTTCAAAAGAGCAGATAAATCTGGAGCACAGTCCTTTGGCACATTGCAACTTTTTCGCTTCATATCATTTACTGAGGTTAGTTCGGGACTATATTGAATCTTACGTGAATCGACCCAGCCTATTTTGCCACCCCATTTTACCTTTTCCCACCTAACACCATTAATTAACTTTCTTTTATTTAACTTCATGATCCAAGTTGCATTATGAGGCATCAATGACGCGATATTTTCTCTCTTTCCTGGTGCGGTATTCATTTGTAATAATTGATTTTTTGGGACACCCGTAACCGAGTAAATCTTAACAAGCTCTGAAGGATCATCTGTTGTTTCAACAATACCACAACAGGCTTTATTTTTTATTTTTGGGTCATGCAAGCAATCTACCTTCCCACCCGTAATATTCGTTGCCGCTCGATCTAGCTCAATTGTGCCTGCTTGAATCCAACCTTGTTGACTATTCCAAGATATCTTTTGCCAACCAGCCTGCGGTCTACCCTGAATTTTTATCCATGATGTACTACGCGGTATTGTCGCAATCAGTTTACTGCTTCGCCTAGGCTCAACATAAAGTGGCAAACCATTTCTAGGAACAAAATTTGAAACCCTGTATATATCATCATTGGCAAAAACAAGATCAACATGAATACTAAAAAGGCTTAGTGATACCAATAATAGTGTAAAAAATATTCTTTTTATCATTATTGAAAAATCCTTTTCTATCGAATAAATTTCTAGCAGCTTCCCTCGTACGATTTATATTCTCGAACAAGCTCCTAATCCATAATCAATTAGTAATATTATTACTAATTGTAACTTTCTATTTATATAGGAGAGAAAAGATGCATAGTCAATAATGAAGAAATTATAGCTATTATATCAACAACTTATGGGCTATATAACTAGTAAGTATATGCAGCTTTTTATAAAGTAATGTTTCCCACTGAATCAACAAGCATAGTTAACCCTCGCTTTTTCCAAAAACTGTTGTAATATCAAGCTCTTGAGTTTGTTGCTTTTTCATCCATTTTTGTATTTTTTCTTTATCTACACCGTACTTTTGTAGTACGGCTGAAGCCATATCCAAACCACGAGGAAAACTATGTTGGGTAATTGCTTCCATCCCCAATGCGTTAAATTGAATTTTATCTTCTTCTGTTTTTACCGATACCATTAAACATAAACCAGAATATTGTTCTAATACGATTGGTGCTAATTCACTAGCTATATCATAGTCAGAAAAAGTAATGACAATAATTTTGGCTTGCGACATTTTAATCGTATCCATTAAACGCAGGTCAGTTGCATCACCAAAACCAACGGGATAACCATTACTACATGCTTCTACAAAACAGTCATGGTTAACTTCAATACCTCGATATGTGATTTCTTGGGCATCTAAAGCATTCGCTACACACCTGCCTACATCACCCATACCAACAATAATTACAGGTGCTTCTGTTGTTGAGATGTTTCCCAGATTTTTCTGGCTATTATTCCAATCTTGATCTGCCCAGTATTTAGCAAGCTTGCGAGACATATGTACCAACACAGGAGTTAGTGCCATGCTAGTTGCAACAGAGATAATAAGAATTGATGAATACTCCTGACCTAATTCAGTTCTAATTGACGGTATCGCAAAAATAACAAAAGCAAATTCACTACCTTGTGATAGAAGAACGCCCATTTGTAAAGCACTGCGAGACTGAATTTTTAAGATTATTGCCGCCAGAGCAATTAAACCAACCTTTAGGATAACCAATGACAAAGCGACAACTGCAATCTTCCACCATTCGTACATAATGATATGTGTATCTAGCGCCATACCAACAGTGATAAAAAAGAAGCCGAGTAACAAACCACGAAAAGGTTTTACCTCCGTTTGAATGACATGTCTGTATGGTGTTTCAGAGATAATCATCCCTGCCAAAAAAGCTCCCAATGTTAAAGAAAGCCCAAGCAAACCTGTTGCTGCCGCCGTAGCTAAAACAATCAATAAAGCTGTTGCAGTAAAAATCTCATGATCTTTAGATTTAGCAATAAGATTAAAAAGTGGGCCGATAAGATAACGACCAATGAAGATTGCTGCGATAAATGCGAGTAATGCTTTAAATGCAGCTTCACTGATCACACTGCCCAATGATATTTCATCATTACCTAACGAACCGGCCAATATCAAAAGAAAAATGGCACATATATCTTGAAAAATTAATACAGCCGTTGATGATACCGCGATCGGACAATGTTGCTGTTCACTATCCGCTAATATTTGGGCGGCGACAGCTGTTGAAGATAATGCTAATGTTGCACCAATGATGATTGATACTTCTGTATTGATTCCCAGCAACCAAGCGATTAACCCTAGCCCTCCCGCACAAAGAGTCATTTGCACTGGACCGAGAACAAGAATATCTTTACGGGCATCCCACATGTGGCCGATAGAAAAATGCAAACCGATATCAAATAGTAAAAAAACCACTCCAAGCTCTGCTAATAGATGGGTTGTTTCACTTTCTTCAATAAGCCCAAGGCCATGACCACCAATCAACATACCGGCTAATAAATAACCGACAATAGGACTCATTTTTATAGGGCGCATGATGGCAATCGCTAGAATACCAAGCAATAAAAGAATTATAACTGGAAAGAGAGCTTGGAGGTCTTCCATAATAAATTTAGCTTACCACTGAAATTAGGGAATAAAGAGTATAGACCAAGGAAGATAAAGGAGAGTTAGTGTATAGGGTATCTCTATTAATTCTGAGTTGAACAAATTAATTGTGCACTCCTACTTAATAACCAACTAGCTAAGGAATCTGATTAAGTCTCTTTAGCCTCGCCCGAAACAACTGTATTTCAATACCTTGCAGGCGACACTAAAGTGTCACTTCCAATATTTTGGACTTAATCAGCTTCCCTAAGGGAATAGAAACAGCCCCCATGTGATAACAAAAAATTAATACATAGGGATAAACGAACAGCTTAAAGCTTAAAGAATCAATCCAATCTTACACAAATTAACTACTTTAACACTTTCCGCCGAGGGCTTTACCTGCACTAATACAACCAAGTGGGATAACTAATAAAGTTAGGATAGTTGAAACAGCACCACCAAAGATCAGGGAAACAGCCATTCCTTGGAAGATAGGATCATCTAAAATTACCATTGAGCCACCAATGAGGGCTAAGGCAGTAATTGCAATTGGACGAGTTCTTGCCTCGCAGGCTTTTATCACCGCTTCGGTTACGGCCATTCCTTCATCCACTACACATTGACGAGAAAAATCCACTAGCAGAATTGAATTTCGAACAATAATTCCTGCCAATGCAATAAACCCAATCATTGAAGTAGCGGTAAAATCTGCACCCATTAACCAATGGCCTGGCATAATACCAATCAAGGTGAGAGGAATTGGAGCCATAATGACAGCAGGTAATATAAAGTTACCAAATTGAGCCACGATCACCATATAAATCAACACCAACGCTCCCATAAAGGCAATCCCCATATCATGGAATGTTTCCCATGTTACAGTCCACTCTCCTCCCCAATCAAACTGACTGGTATCTTCTTGGGCACAATCCATAATGCACCAAAAGGCTTTTAGTTCTACATTATCAGGAGTACGATAGCCTGACTTCTTAATAATTTCTTCGACTTCAAATTGACCGTAGACAGGAGCAGCTAAGTCACCAATAGTTTCTGCTGTAACAAACTCAACTGGACGTAAATCCTTATGATATATAGGCGCATCTTCCTGCTCTTGGCTAAAGGTACCAAGTTCTGATAATGCAATTGTTTGTCCAAAACGATTAGAAACAGGCAATTGAATCAAACGATTGATCTGTGAACGTACAGCTAACGGCACTTGAATGGTAATAATTTTAGGTTCTAACTGTCTTTGCGATATGCTGGCACTACTTTTAACATCACCCAATACAAACCCACCCATTGTCATTTCAAGTGAACGATTAATATCATCAACTGAGATATTATTTCGCTGAGCTTTTTCGGTATCCACATGAAAACGTAAAATACTGTGCGGAGCTTCCATCAAATTATCAACATCTCCCAAGTTCTCTGCCTGCTCAAACATTTTAGTAACATCAGCGGCCACTTGACGACGTGTTTCCGCATCAGGCCCATAAATTTCAGCAACAACAGATTGAAGTACCGGTGGACCTGGTGGCATCTCAACAATTTGGATTTTTGCACCTGCTGCTTTAGCCAATGGTGTTAGCTTCTCTCTAGCTTCCACAGCTATCTCATGGCTTGTGCGTTCACGATCATGCTTAGGAACTAATTGCACCTGAATATCAGCTTGCCATGGTGATTGTCTAAGATAATAATGACGCACAAAACCATTGAAATTGAAAGGAGAAGCTGTTCCCACATAGGTCTGCAATGCTTTCACTTCAGGAAACTTTTTAAGTGCTTTCGCTAGCTCATCAGTCGCATTTGCCGTAACGGGCAACGCCGTACCTTCTGGAAAGTTAATAACAACATTAAATTCAGGCTTGTTATCCAACGGAAGTAGCTTTACTTTTACACCGTGTGTATAAAACAGCCCCATAAATAAGAAAAACACAATAACAATAGCAGCAATCAGTGTGTAACCTTTCTTGGTATCACGTATCAGCGGAATAATCATTCCACGGAAGAGTCTTTCAACAGCAGCCGCCTGCCTATGTTCCTTTTCGGCAGCTTCATCTAAGTTCTCTAAACTAGGTTTAAAGCGATAAGTCAACCAAGGGGTAAATGCAAATGCCGCAAACAAAGAAATCAGCATTGCGACTGAGCCTAAAACAGGAATAGGAGACATATACGGCCCCATCATTCCCCCTACCATTCCCATCGGAATCAATGCCGCAATAACAGTAGCTGTTGCTAAAATAGTTGGGTTACCTACCTCACGTACAGCATCAACTGCAACTTCTACACTTAAACTATGATCAAGCAACCAACGACGGTAGATATTTTCAACCACAACTATGGCATCATCAACTAAGATACCAATTGAAAATATCAGGGCAAATAAGCTAACGCGATCAATCGTTAAACCTAATAACCATGCCGCAAACACAGTCGTAGTAATTACAGAGGGTATGACTAATGTAACAACTAAAGCAGCACGCCAGCCAAGAAAAAACAGCACTAAGATTGTTACAATGCCGGTTGCAATAACCAGCTTCATTAACAAATGATCAACTTTTTCTTTTGCCGACGCTCCATAGTCACGTGTAATTTCCACATGCACATCATCTGGAATCATCCGCCCTTTTAAATCCTCCACCTTGGCAATAATTGCTTTGGCAACTTCGACACCGTTGGTGGCATGTTTTTTGGCAACGGCGATGGTGACAGCAGAGGCATTAACCGCAACTTCTTTCGATTCATCTTGGTTATTGCCTGTGTAATACCCTACTGCTTTTTCTGCAACACTTGTCCCTTCTATAACATTAGCCACATCTCTAATGTAAACAGGACTTCCTCCGACAACGGCTACCATCAAGCGTTTAATATCTTCTGCTGATGTTAAAAATGACCCTGTATAAACATTGATTGAGTTATCTTTAGGCTCTACTGTTCCTGCACGTCGCTCAGAATTTGCCCCCTGAATTGCTTGAGCAATTTGATCTAATGAAACACCATAGGTTGCAAGGCGTTCGGGTAAAATTTCTATACGAACTTGTTCACTACGGCCGCTAACGATAAAGCTTTGGCTAGTGTTCGGCACTTCACGTAGTGACTGTAATAAATCCAAACTCATTAATTTCAAAGTTGCATCATCAACCGTGTTAGACCACAGAGTTAATGTCACAACGGGAACATCATCAACACTCTTAGGCTTAATTAATGGCTCCATTGCACCTATCGGCATTCTATCCCTATTTGATGAAATTTTGTTGTAGAGTTTAACTAGGGATTTTTCAAAATTCTCACCAACCTCAAACTGCACTGTTACCATCGCCATGCCATGCTGAGAAGCAGAATATACATGGTCAACCCCTGTCATTTCTGACAAGATTCCCTCCAATGGTCTTGCAATAAGGCTTTCAACTTCTTTCGCTGATGCTCCCGGATACTTCACATAAATATCTGCCATTGGAACAGAAATTTGAGGATCCTCTTGACGGGGTGTACTCATCAAGCCTAAAGCACCAACGGCAAAGAAACTTAGCAGTAATAACAGGGACAATGGTGATGTGATAAACGCTTTTGCCATACCACCAGCAACACCTAGATTATGTTCAGGCTTGGCTGTTGCTAAATCATCAGAGTGAGAGTTATTTTCATCGTTCATTATAAAGCCCAAAGCTTATTGTTGAATAAGTACCAGCATCCTTTTCACAAATGGAAGGATTGGGGTAAAAATTAGAGAGAAATCCTCTAAAGAGTTGAGTGGAAGCTTATCACTGAGCAATAAGCATCCACTTTATTTTACAGGGGTGCTTCTATAGTGACTTTAATGAATGAGAAGTCATCAATAGAGAACCCAATAGTTTATTGTGGCAACCAACCCGAAGCGACACCAGATGGAGGGTTATTGATAACTTTATCACCAGCCGTTAAACCAGATACAACCTCCAAGACTCCATCAGCACCTTCACTGCCCAAGCGAACTAAACGTAAAACAGAAGCATCCCCTTGTACGACTAGCACGCTAGGCAAACTTCGACCTTTTAATAAGGCTGTTTTAGGTATAGTTACCGTACTGCTATCACGATTACTACTGAGAGGTACCATGACCTCTGCATACATACCTGGATAAGCCTTCACTCCAGTAGGTAAATCAAATTTTACTACAATGGTATGACGCTCAGGGTCAGCTACAGGGTGTATTTCAGCAACCGTAGCTTGTACCACCTTACCGCCTAATTTAGCATTGACTTTTCCACCTTGCTTTAAGCCAGAGATCAAGCCCGATGGCACATCTGCTTGTAATTGAAGCGCAGAGGTATACCCCAGTTCAACCAATGGCTGCCCAGGTTGAACCGTATCACCCACCTCAGCCATTTTTTTTATGATCATGCCATCAAAAGGCGCTATCGTTTTTGAATCGCGTAACGACGAATCAATCTCTTGCAACTGAGCTTGTGCTTGTTGCAGTGCAAAATTTGCCTGAGATACTGCGGTTTGGCTATTAATCAAATCAGCATGTTCACTAACATCCGAATCTGTTGTTCCCATCATATCTGCCATCGGGCGAGTTATAAACTGATCCATCATGGCAGGAAAACCAAAACCCGGCATTGCAGAAATATCATCACGTCTAGGTGTAATAACTTCACGTTGATACTGTACTTGTGCATTATATAAATTCGCTTGAGCCATTGAAATTTGAGCAACAACACTATTACGTTTTGCTAGTAATGCCGTTGGATCAATCTCTGCAATAACATCCCCCTGTCTATAGCTTGTTCCAACCTTTCCCGCGAGTGAAAGTATACGGCCTGGAATCTGTGCTGATAGTAATACCTGTTTTTTAGGTACAACTGAACTCCCAAGTGTTGATGTCGCTTTTGCGCTGGTTTCCCCAACAGTAATTATTTCAGCAGATTGCAGCACTGGAGATGTGAATAAACCTAATCCAATGACTAGGCTCGCAATTTTCAATCTGATTTTTTTAGAAGATGATGTTTTCATGTGTTTATTTTGTACCATGTAACGATGAACGGATAGCATTGTGTTATAGCATCCAAACGCTTAAATAACGATAAAATTATAGAGTAATCTTTATTTTTGGCGAAGCATGTTCCTATATGTCTCTCTCAATATTTCATTCAGCCCACTACATAATGGTAAAAAGATGTATCAACATTGCCGCAAATAACTTAATACGGATTTACTTTAAGCCATAGTTAATATTTCGTAGATAACAAATGTTCTTTTATGTTAAAAATATGTAACATGCGGATGATTTAGTTTATTGGAGCTAGTCACATAAGGATGCACAACTATGCCAAAAAAAATACCTGCTAACTTACAGTCTTCATGTATGGACTGTGAAGCACGCCAGTTTGCATGGTTTGAACCGGGTTCAGCAGATTTAGTATTGAGTGAGCGACAAAAGTATCGTTCATCGCAATTATTACTAGAACGCAACGAGTATTTATTTAGGGAAGGTGAAGTTCATAAAGCTGCTTATACTCTCAAGGAAGGCTGGGCAATTTGCTATAAACAGTTACAAGATGGACAACGACAAATTGTTCATATTGCCTTACCGGGTGACTTCTTAGGCTACCAAACTGACCCAGAGCAAACGATTGACTACTCTGTAATGACACTAACTGAATGTAAGTTTTGTTCATTTACACCGAGTGCGATTGATCATTTATTAGAGAATGACATAAATCTCATTAAACGCTTGATGGAAATTCAGAACAAACAAAATGTAGCATGTAAGCTTAAACTATCCATTGTAGGAAGAGCTCAGACTCGACACAAAATTGCATTTTTCTTAGCAGATTTAGTCCGACGATTAGAACGTCGCGGTATCAACACAGCAGATATTATTTCTATTCCACTTAGCCGAGAGGATATTGCTGACGCTATCGGTATCACACCCGTACACCTTAGCCGAGTTATTGTTGAATTTCACAATGACAAAATAATGGAATGTCGCCACAATAAGCTGAAAATAATCAACCTTAAAGAATTGCAAGAACTTGCGGGGTCTGCTTTATAACTTTATTACCCCTATAACATAGGGGTAATAAAGTTATCAAACTTATCGAATAGAGAAATACTGAACTAACTCCCCTATTCTCTTGTACTCAATTAAAGTTTATCTGCTTCTTCAGATAGGTACTGTGCAACACCTTCTGGTGATGCGTCCATACCCTTATCACCCTGATTCCAACCAGCAGGACAAACTTCACCATGCTCTTCAGTAAACTGTAGTGCGTCAATCATGCGAAGCATCTCATCAATATTACGACCTAAAGGTAAATCATTAACCACTTGATGACGCACATTGCCTTCTCTATCAATCAAGAATGAACCACGGAATGCAACTGAGCCATCTGGTAATTCTACATCGTAGTCTTTACAGATTGAATGCGTCATATCTGCAACCAATGGATATTTAACTGGACCAATTCCACCTTCATTAATCGGTGTATTACGCCATGCGTTGTGAGTGAAGTGTGAATCAATTGAAACACCAACCACTTCAACATTACGCTTTGTGAATTCTTCTAAACGGTGATCAAAAGCAATTAACTCAGATGGACATACAAAAGTAAAATCTAGTGGGTAGAAAAATACAACACGGTATTTTCCGTCTGTTGCACTAAGAAAGTTATAATCCTCAACGATACTTCCATCGCCTAATACCGCTGGAGCTGTGAAATCTGGTGCGGGACGGCCTACAAGAACTGCCATGTGTTTTCTCCTTAATTTTTGGTAAATTCAACGGTGAACTGTAGTGCCAATATTCATAACTTTCAACCAGAGAATTTATAAGGATAAATAATTAGGAATGTGTATGGAATAATTTTGCTATAGAGACTGTGCAAATATTCTGGGACTGCGAAAAAATGAGGAAAAATTTTCCAGATTTTGTTTAAAAATTCAGCCAATAGCCTGCTATTAGCTTCATTTTTAAACAAAATCTGGGGAATTTTAACCATTTTTTTCGCGTTTCATGAATACTTGCACAGTCTCTATAGCCTTGAGTCGCATAGACATTAATAGACATTACTTGTAACCTTCCGTTGTTATGGCATCCCTAAATTGAGCAAATTACTAACAATGGCAAGAAAATCAAAAAAGAAACTCCCTACCGACTTTGAATCTGCAATGGAAGCATTAGA
>JALVRY010000402.1 GCA_027024625.1 Thiotrichaceae bacterium | reverse complement strand
GTAATGACAACAAGCAGTGCAGTGACTAATAGGCCGACTAATGACGCACCCCATAGAGCCGATGCAGATGCCTGTCCGTTATCTGCCATTAACCAAGTAGTAACAGGGTAGAAGAATGCTCCTGCGAGTACGCCTGAAACGATTAGGCCTTTGTAGAGACCTTTCATAACATTTCTGTCTTCATCAACAGCAACAAAAAATGTGCCAGCAATAGAGGCAAGGATGGAAACAGCTCCTAACACTAATGGATAAATAAGTGCATTAGCAGAGCCTGCAAAGGTTAAAGCGCTTAACATTAATGTGGCAACGATGGTTACAGCGTAAGTCTCAAATAAGTCTGCTGCCATTCCTGCGCAGTCACCAACATTGTCGCCAACATTGTCTGCAATAACGGCTGGGTTTCGTGGGTCGTCTTCAGGGATGCCTGCTTCTACTTTACCTACCAAGTCAGCACCAACGTCTGCACCTTTTGTGAAGATGCCGCCACCTAATCGAGCGAAAATAGAAATAAGTGAACCACCAAATGCAAGTCCAACCAATGGAGCTAATTGAGTGGCTTCTCCGTCTGGAGTCAAAGCACTGAGTAAGCCAAGGTAAAGAGCGACACCGAGTAGACCCAAGCCAACAACTAATAGACCTGTAATTGCTCCGCCTTTAAAAGCGATTTGCATAGCTGGATTTAGACCTTCTTTTGCGGCTTCTGTTGTGCGGACATTCGCTCGTACGGAGACGTACATGCCAATAAAACCTGCAAGACCAGAGAAAACTGCACCAAGGAGGAACCCAAAGGCGGTAAGTGTGCCAAGTGCAATCCAAAGAACAAAGAATAACACAACACCGACAACGGCAATTGCACCGTACTGTCGTTTAAAATAAGCAGACGCGCCTTCTTGGATGGCGGCAGCAATTTCTGTCATTTTATCGCTACCACTCGGTCGGGCGAGCACCCATTTTATGGTGTATAAGCTGTATGCCAGTGCTATCAGTGAGCACAGTACAGCGATAATAATTCCTGTAGACATGGTTGAAATCTCCTGTTGTTGAAAGTTGGTTATATTAGTATTCGTTGAGACTGTTGGAATACTACGACACCTATCAAAGTTGCAATATTTTTGTTGCAAGGACTTTGATATGAGTCAATTCCCCAGAGTCGTTTTTATTGGATTTCAAGGTTGCATTATTTAAATTACGATGGCAAGTCGCATAGAAAACCAAGAATATACTTACTTAAAAATATAATAATATTCTAATATATATCTAGTTCTGGATGATTTTGTTTATTTTGCTACTACTTATGGAATAGATAATCAATTGTATAAGCTGTTTTAATAGATAAACAAATAAATATGCCTTGTTATCATTGGGGAAAAACGTATATGGTATTGTCCTTGAAAAAATGTTGTCATATTAAATAAACTTGATTGTGTAATATTTAATCAAGATAGAAGGGGTTATTGAACTCTCATTCCTAACACTTACGGGAGATTAGCATGATCAAACCACACGGTTCCGATGAACTGAATCCGCTGTACGTATCAGATGCGGCTGAGCGAGAAGCGTTGCAGCAAGAAGCTGAAGGCTTACCATCTATTGTTGTTAGCTCTGCTACTGCAGCGAACGCTGTCATGTTAGCTGGTGGCTACTTCAATCCGCTTACTGGCTATATGAATAAGGCGGATGCATTATCGGTTGCTGATAATATGCATACCACATCAGGGCTTTTCTGGCCGACACCTGTCCTTAATTTGGTTGAGGATGCTGGTGATATCAAGGCGGGTGATCGTATTGCACTAAGAGATCCTAATGTTGACGGTAATCCGATTTTGGCCGTAATGGATGTGGAAGCTGTTGAAGAATTTACTGACGATGAAATGGCGGCAATGACTCAGTCTATTTATCGTCCTGCCGAGGGTGAAGATCATATCGGCGTAGATACTTTTAATTCACAGGGTAAAGTTTGTTTATCTGGTCCAATCAAGGTGCTTAACTACTCGTACTTTGAAAAAGAATTTGCCGGCACTTTCAAGACGGCTGTTGAGATTCGTCAGGAAATTGAGGAACGAGGCTGGAAGAAGGTAGTTGCTTTCCAAACACGTAACCCAATGCACCTAGCACACGAAGAGCTTTGTCATATGGCAATGGATCGACTTGGCTGTGATGGCTTGGTAATCCATATGTTACTTGGTAAATTGAAGAAAGGTGATATTCCAGCTGATGTTCGCGACGCAGCGATTCGTAAGATGGTTGAGCTATATTTCCCTGAGAATAGTGCAATGGTTACTGGTTATGGTTTTGACATGCTATATGCAGGACCAAAAGAAGGTGTATTGCACGCTGTATTCCGTCAAAACATGGGGGCGACACATTTCATTATTGGTCGTGACCATGCGGGTGTTGGCGATCATTACGGTGCATTTGATGCTCAGGAGATCTTCGATAATGAAGTACCTGAAGGGGCGCTTGAAATCGAAATCTTCCGTGCAGACCATACGGCTTACTCCAAGAAGTTGGATAAAGTTGTGATGATGTGTGAAGCGCCAGATCACGAAAAAGATGATTTTGTGCTTCTCTCTGGCACTAAAGTTCGTGAAATGCTTGGTAAAGGCATTGCTCCACCAAAAGAATTTTCACGTCCTGAAGTGGCTAAAATCCTAATCGATTATTATCAAACTCAAAACGGTTAAGTCTGTTTGCTAATAAAAGTCAAGGGATTGTATGGTGCTCATCATGCGATTCCTTTTTGTAGAGTAGGGGCTAATTACTACTCATTTGTGAAATCTGTCCGTGCTTTTCAATGTGCACAATTTGAAAAGCGGGAATGATATTGTTGTAAAAAATATATTTTTTAATAAGGAGTTACACAATGCCTACGTTTGTACGTACTGATAAGTGTGATGGCTGTAAAGGCGGTGATAGAACTGCTTGCATGTACATCTGTCCACACGATTTAATGAAGCTTGACAAAGATGGTTCAGAAACTGGCCATGAAATGCGTGCTTTTAACCAAGAGCCTGATCAGTGTTGGGAGTGCTATTCTTGCGTAAAGATTTGCCCTCAGAATGCTATCGAAGCTCGTCACTATGCTGACATCGTTCCACTAGGTGGTTCTGTACAGCCTCTACGTGGTGCTGACTCAATTATGTGGACTATCAAGTTCCGTAATGGCGTTATGAAGCGTTTCAAATTCCCTATCCGTACTACTGCTGAAGGTTCTATTGATCCTTATGCTGGTAAGCCAGAAGCGGATATCTCTAAAATTGGAGATGCTGGATTCTTCAACCTAGGTTGTAAAGTTCAGAAAGAAGGCGATCGTAGCGAGCTTATCTGCCTTTAATAGCAGTGTTCCGTATAGATTGAAGTTTTAATTTTTAGATTATAATAGAGGAAATACAAATGGCAGGTACATTTGGAAATCCAGAAGTCGTTGAAGAGAATGTAGACATTCTAATCATCGGTGGTGGTATGGCAGCATGTGGTGCAGCTTACGAGCTGATGCCTTGGTTAAAAGTTGCTAAAGAAGCAGGTCACGATCTTTCAGTTCGTTTGGTTGATAAAGCGGCAATGGATCGTTCTGGTGCAGTTGCACAGGGTCTTTCTGCAATCAATACTTATATTGGTGAAGAGCAAGATCCAGCAGATTACGCTCGTATGGTATCTAACGACCTTATGGGAATTACACGTGATGACTTAGCATACGACACAGGTCGTCATGTTGATGACTCAGTACACCTATTCGAAGAATGGGGTCTTCCAATCTGGAAAACGCTAGACGACGGAACTCGTGTAGACGGTGCTCGTTGGCCAGCAGCTGGTTCTAAGACACTAGTTGAAGGTGGTAAGCCAGTACGTTCTGGTAAATGGCAGATCATGATTAATGGTGAGTCATACAAGTGGATCGTTGCAGAAGCTGCAAAGAAAGCGATCGGCATGGAAAACATCACTGAGCGTGTATTCATCGTTAAGCTAGTAAACGACAAGAACCGTGAGAACACTATCTCTGGTGCTGTTGGTTTCTCTGTACGTGAAGACAAAGTTCACGTTTACACTGCAAAAGCTATCCTTCTTGTTGCTGGTGGTTGTGTAAACATCTTCCGTCCACGTTCAGTTGGTGAAGGTCAAGGTCGTGCATGGTACCCAGTATGGAACGCAGGTTCTACATACACAATGGCTGCTGAAGCAGGTGCTGAGCTTACATTGATGGAAAATCGTTTCGTACCAGCTCGTTTTAAAGACGGCTATGGTCCTGTAGGTGCGTGGTTCTTGCTATTTAAAGCAAAAGCAACTAACGCATTTGGCGAAGTATATATGGATCGTAACGCAGACATGCTTAACGACTATCCTCCATATGGTCAAGCTGCAGTTCCAGCATCATGTTTACGTAACCACTTGATGCTTAAAGAAATGAAAGAAGGTCGTGGTCCTATCTATATGGATACAGTGACTGCACTTGCTAACCTTCGTGATGAGTTAACTCCAAAAGAAGTTAAGCATCTTGAAGCAGAAGCTTGGGAAGACTTCCTTGACATGTGTGTTGGTCAGTGTGGTATCTGGGTTGGTGAGAACATTGAGCCTGAGAAGAAAAACTCTGAGCTTATGCCTACCGAGCCGTACCTATTAGGTTCACACTCTGGTTGTTGTGGTATCTGGGTATCTGGTCCTACTGATGTAGGTGCACCTACTGAAGAAGAGCATGCAGATGCGGATAAAATTCCTGGTCACCTACCTTCTGGTTGGAACTGGGGCTACCGTGGTATGACTACTGTAAACGGCTTATTCACAGCTGCTGACGGTGTTGGTGCTTCTGGTCACAAATTCTCATCTGGTTCACATGCTGAAGGTCGTTTAGCGGCTAAAGCAATGGTTCAGTACTGCATGGACAATGATTACACTCCTGAGCTAAATGAGTCAGTTGATGATCTAGTTGCTGCAATTTACCAGCCAGTTCGTAACTACCTTGAGCATAAAGACTACACAACTGCGATTGATGTTAACCCTAACTACATCACTCCTCGTATGTTGCAGTTCCGTCTTCAGAAAATCATGGACGAGTATGTTGCAGGTGTTGCAACTTACTACCAGACAAATGCTCACATGATGGCAGTTGCTGGTGAAAAACTTGATATGCTTAAAGAAGATGCTAAGAAGATGCGTGCTAAAGACCTTCACGAATTACTTCGTGCATGGGAAAACTATCACAGAATCTTAACTGCAGAAGCTCACATGAAGCACATTGAGTTCCGTGAAGAGTCACGTTACCCTGGTTTCTACTACAGAACAGATCACAACTACGTTGATGAAGAAAACTGGCACTGCTTCGTAAACTCAGTTTACGACAAAGAAACTGGCGAATGGACTGTGTTCAAACGTGCTCACAAAGACTTAGTAGACAAGTCTAAGTTGTTCAAATAAGAACAGCTTTAAAGTTAATTGCTGATTATTTGTAATTAACTTTTATGTGAAAAAGCCCGTATATCGAAAGATATGCGGGCTTTTTGGGTTTAATGATTGGTGCTATATCGCCTCACTGCCTCTTTCTTGGTTATTTTCAATATCCATTAATAAATCTTCTAACAGCCCTTGATATTCATCAGGTTCTTTCCATAAGCCGCGTTGCATTGCTTCAATCAATCGCTCTGTCATCTCTTTCATTGCATCAGGGTTATTAGTTTGGAGAAAATCACGATTACTTTGATTCAGCAAATACGTGTCTGTCAGTTGTTCGTATTGATAATCTTGAATTAAATCGGTAGTTGCATCATAAGCAAAGAGATAATCAACCGTAGCCGCCATCTCAAAAGCTCCCTTATACCCATGTCGCTGCATACCTTTAATCCATTTTGGATTTAATACCCGAGAGCGAATAACACGATTCAGCTCTTCTTGTAATGTGCGAATTTTAGGCTGTGCAGGATTAGAATGGTCGCCATGATAAATACTTGGAGCTTTGCCGCTAAGTACTTGTATGGCGTTACTCATACCACCTTGAAATTGATAATAATCGTCGGAGTCGAGTAAATCATGCTCGCGGTTATCTTGATTTTGAATAACGACCTCTAAGTTTTCTAAACGGTGCTCAAATATTGCGTGGGCATCTTTCCCTGTATCATCTTTACTGTAAGCATACCCACCCCAATTAACATAAGCTCTTGCGAGATCAGATTTATCATCCCAGCAACGCTCATCGATAAGCCCCTGCAAGCCTGCACCGTAGCTATTGGGCTTTGAACCAAATACTCGCCAAGCGGCCTGTTGTTTGGCCGTTTCAGGTGTTTCACCAGCTTGTAAAAGTAGAGCAACATCATTTTCGATATGTTGCTTAATGGTATTTAGTTCGCCAGAATCTTCATAGTGACTGAGGGCTTGCACAGCTGCATCAAATAATCGCATCACATTGGGGAAGGCATCACGAAAGAAACCTGAAATTCGCAATGTGACATCAACACGCGGTCTACCCAATTGCATCGCAGGAATAATCATAAAATCAACCACACGGCTATTTTGTTTATCCCAAACAGGTTCTATGCCCATTAAAGCAAAGGCTTGGGCGATGTCATCACCTCCTGTACGCATCGTGGCAGTTCCCCAAACGGAAAGCCCCAATGTTTTTGGATAATCACCATGTTCTTGTAAATGACGAATGATTAATTGTTCAGCGGATTTTTGCCCTAGCTCCCATGCGGATAAAGTAGGAATAGAGCGAGTATCAACAGAATAAAAATTACGCCCTGTGGGAAGTGTATCCAAACGTCCCCGCGTGGGTGCTCCGCTAGGGCCTGCGGGAATAAACTTACCTTCCAGTGCTGCAATAAATTGTTTGATCTCATTACCGCCACTGCTATCGAGTTTTGGAGCAATTGTATTCATGACGGTAGAAATGGCAGAGTGCTTAATATCAAGCTGATCCTCTGCTTGTGATAATAGTTTTTTAGCGAAGAGTTCCAAGCGTTCCCGTGTATTGGCTTCTGTTCGCCATGTTTGTTGAGAGACTTGCTTTAATATTGCGGGTTTATTACCCGTGTACTCAGTATTATCGGCAGTGAATGGGTCTATCTTTATGTCTAAATCTTCCGCCAAAGAATGTAATAATCCTTGATTTGTTGAGGTGGGCAAGTGGCTTAATGCAATCAAGGTGTCAATACGTTGTTCACCGGTAGGGCTATTACCAAAAATATGTAATCCATCGCGGATTTGGCTTTCTTTTAGTTCACAAAGATAAGCATCCAGCTCGCTGAGTTTTTCTTCTTGGCTGTCTCCCTTAATTTCATGGATTAACTGAGTTTTCTGCAAGCTTGTGAAGATTTTATCTTGTAGATGTTTTTCACGTCGGCTATCCAGCCCCATTGCTTGATAATATTCGTCAACTAATTGTTCAAGCTCTAATAACTCTCCATAGCTTTCTGCTCGTGTCATTGCAGGCATTAAATGATCGATGATAACAGCTTGTGTGCGACGTTTTGCCTGCGTACCTTCCCCCGGATCATTGACAATAAAGGGGTAGAGATGTGGCATAGCTCCAAGAATAGCATCAGGCCAACAGGATTCAGATAAGGCTAAGCTCTTACCGGGTAACCACTCTAAATTGCCATGTTTACCAATATGAGCAAAGGCATCCACCTGATAGACATGCCTCAGCCAAAAGTAAAAGGCGAGATAATTATGCGGGGGGACTAAATCAGGATCATGATAGCTAGCTGTTACATCAATGTTATAGCCACGAGCGGGTTGAATCCCAACGAAAGTTTCACCCAAGCGAATGCCCGATAACATAATACGCCCATGACGAACTTTAGGATCATCTTCCGCCGCACCCCACTTTTCCAAAATCGCAGTCTGATTTTCCTTGGGGAGTTGCTCAAAATACTGCTGATAATCTGCGAGAGAAAGGCTTTGTTGGCAGCTTCGCAAATCAAAATAATCGGGGTTATTGGTAATATTGCCAAGTAACGCCTTAATTAAGACATTACCATCATGAGGAATATTAGAAACAGGAAAACCCGCCTGCTGCATGGCGTGTAGAATATTAATAGTGGATGCTGGGGTATCTAAGCCAACGCCGTTACCAATCCTGCCATCCTTGGTGGGATAATTTGCCAGAATAAGAGCGATACGTTTGTTTGGATTGGGCTTGTTGCGGAGTCTTGCCCAGCGTTTAGCAAGCTTGATGCAAAAAATGGCACGCTCAGGGTGAAGTTGATAGCTAATAACATCAATTTGCGTTCGCTCATCACGTTTTAATAGCGTCTTAAAAGCAATTGCACGGCTAATAATTCTACCGTCCATTTCTGGTAGAGCGATATTCATAGCTAAATCACGAGACCGCAAACCCAAGACGTTATTTTGCCAATCGTCCTGATCATTAGCAGCAAGAATCAGTTGTATAACGGGACAATCATCATCAAAAATACTCTCATCCTGCTCCTCTGTGGAGGCAATATTATTAGCAGAAAAGCTAGTGGTATTTAAAATAATATCAATCGTTGCCGCTTCAATTAGCCAGTTGATTAACTCTAAGCTGATAGCATCTTTCAGTGAGGAGATAGCGACAGGCAAGGGGTTTAAGCCTTGTTGTTGCATCAATGTGAGGAGTTCATTAAAGGCTTGCGTATTGCCCGACTGAATATGTGAACGGTAGAGCAATAGCAAGGCGGTAGGCTGTTGATTATCCCAATGTTCTTGCCAATCTTGCAGGCTAGCTTCACTAAGTTCAGGATGATAAATCCACGCTTTAGGTAAACTGCGGGGTTCATCCCACTGCGTATCCGCATCAAAAAAGCGATTAGCCAACCATGAAAAAAAGTTCTGAGTATTGCGTAAGCCGGCTTGCCGTAAATATTGCCAAGTGCGTAGACAGTCTGTTTTATTTACGGTGCTGATAGAAAAGAGTTCGCCATCGGCTTGATCATCACCCGGTACAATAATCAGTGGAATTTGTTTTTGTTTAGCCAGTGTTTGTAATTGCTCTAAGCCGTACTGCCAATAAGACTTTCCTCCTAATAAGGATAGGATGATGAGCTTGGCATGTTCCAATACATTGCTCGCATACAAATCAAATGCAGCGGGTTTGTTGAGATTAATAAGATTCGCCAAGCGTAAGCTGGGATAATGATCATCTAAACTATCAGCTACCTGTGCAAGCAAAGTCAGAGAGCTATCTTGAGAAGATAAGATGACAATATCAGCGGGGTCTTGCTGTAAATCGATAATACCTTCATCATCTGAAAATCCACCAGGTTTGGCTGCCAGTAAGTGCATAATGTATGAGTGATATTATTAGCTAGCTTCGTTGATGGTCAGCACCAATCAGCTCAATTTGATAGCCATCAGGATCTTCTAAAAAAGCAATAATAGTTGTACCTGCGTTCATTGGACCTGCATCACGGATAATTTTTCCACCCGCTTGTTTCATCTTCGAACAAGCGTCATACACATCAGCTACTTCAATAGCGATATGTCCAAATGCTGTGCCAAGCTCATAGTGACTGGTTCCCCAGTTGTAGGTGAGTTCCAGTACCGTGTTCTCGTCCTCATCACCATAGCCAAGAAAAGCCAAAGTGAACTTTCCATCGGGGTACTCTTTGCGGCGTAACTCTTTCATGCCAAGAACCTCTGTATAAAAGGCAATGGATTTTTCTAAATCGCCTACGCGGAGCATAGTGTGTAATATTCTCATTGTTTATCCTTTGTATTTTTATTTGAACGCAGTAAGTCCAATAATTGGAAGTGACACTTTAGTGTCGCTCGTAAAATGTGAAATACCGTTGTTTGGGGCGATAAATACGGGGTTTAAAGTTGATAACTGACGTTACACACTTTTAATTTTTCAAGGGTTTCGTCGCCTAAACTTTTAGTAACTCTTTTCTTTGCTTATGTTTTGGCGACGAGATACTTTCTTTTGCTTGTCCAAAAGAAAGTATCCATAGAAAAGGACACACTGACATCATCG
>JALVRY010000401.1 GCA_027024625.1 Thiotrichaceae bacterium | reverse complement strand
CGTTATCAGCAAAAAACAATGAAATCAGCAGGTTTAAAAAAGAATAAATTGTCGATTAGAGAGGTTGATCCGAAGGCAAATATCCAAACAGGACCAGGTTTACCGAGTTGGCGATGGAATGAGGTAAATTTATCGTGGAGTGGTCCTGTGGAGAAGGGGGAGCGTTTAAGTTTGCTATTGATTTCACCAACGCTAAATATGTTGCTTAACTTTTTACGTGTCTTTTTAGTGTTAATTTTAGCGTGGCGATTGCTAAGCCAAATCGGTAAGAACTTTTCAAACGGATTTAAAAACCTCACTAAAAGTCAGTTTGCCTCGGCTAATGTGGCAATCGCTATTCTGTGTTTGCCTTTATTGTTTATGTCGATGGATAAGGCAAATGCGGAGGTGATGAAACAAGATTTACCATCGCCAGATATGCTTACTCAGCTTCGAGAAAGGTTATTAGCCCCCGCAGATTGTTTGCCTGATTGTGCTCAAATTGAACGCCTGAGTCTGCAAATTGGCACAGATAGTTTGCAGGGGCGAATGCGGGTTCATGCCGCAGAGAAAACGGCCATACCTTTACCGGGCAATGCAAAACGCTGGTTGCCAGATCTTGTTTTGTTGGATGGCGTACCTGCGGAAAGCTTGTCTCGTAATAGTAAGGGTGAGCTTTGGTTGGGTTTGGAGAAGGGGTCTCATGATGTATTTTTGCAGGGAGCTTTGCCGAAGTCAGCACAATTACAATTGAGTTTGCCGCTTAAACCGCATTATGTGGAGTGGTTTAGCGATGCTTGGAGTGTCGATGGGGTGCAGGATAACGGTGTGCCTAGCTCGCAATTACAGCTTAATCGAGTGCTCAATAAGCAAGTTGCAGGGCAGGAGTTAATGGCTGATCAAGGGAATACCTTGCTACCTGCTTTCCTTAGTGTTGAAAGAACCTTGCATTTAGGGCTGGATTGGACGGTAGAAACGGTCGTGCATCGTTTGTCGCCAAACGGTAATCCTATCGTTATGTCAATTCCTCTGTTAGAGGGTGAGTCTGTGTTGACGGATAATTTAACGGTAAAGAACAATGCGGTTCGGGTTGGTTTGTCTGCTAATCAGAAAGATATGCATTGGCGATCTCGCTTAGCAATCAAAGATGCTTTTGTGCTGAAAGCATCCGATCAGCTTGGCTTTGTAGAGACGTGGAAGGTTGCTGTTAGCCCCATTTGGCATATGCAAACAAAGGGAATTCCCGTGGTGCACCATCAAGAAAATGATGGAACATGGTTGCCAACATGGAAGCCTTGGGCGGGTGAGTCGGTTAGTTTTTCGGTATCACGCCCTAAAGGTGTTGATGGGCAAACTATGACGATTAGCTCAAGTAGGCTGAATGTGACTATGGGCAAACGCTCTAATGATGTGATGCTGAACTTTACCTTGCGGAGTAGTCAAGGTGCTCAACATAGTCTGCGATTACCTATGAATGCACAACTGCGTAGCTTTTCTATCAATGGTAAAAAGCAAACAGTTAGACAAAATGGCGATAAGGTGACATTCCCCGTATCTCCCGGTGAGCAGCAGTTGCGATTAGAGTGGCGAGAACCACATAGTAGTGCAGTATTATTTAAAGTGCCTGAGGTGGATTTAGGTTTAGCGAGTGTGAATAGCCAAATTCATTTGGCATTGCCTCAAGATCGTTGGGTGCTTTGGGCGGGCGGCCCTCAGTTAGGACCTGCGGTGTTATTTTGGGGGGTGTTAATTGTAATTTTAATTGCTTCGATAATTCTAGGTCGCTCGAAATTAGCCCCTGTGAAAACATGGCAGTGGTTCTTGCTTGGGGTGGGTTTGAGTCAGTCTGAGCCATTGCTGATGCTGGTTATGGTGGCATGGCTGTTGCTCTTGGCATCCCGAGAAAAAGTTATCGATAAGTTATCGCGGGTGCAATTTAATGTTATGCAAATTGCTTTAGGTTTGTTGACCCTTGTTGCTTTGGCGGTGTTATTTGGAGCCGTGGCTAATGGTTTGCTAGGGCAACCCGATATGCAGATTTCAGGTAATAACTCCTACGGTAATAGCCTCAACTGGTTTCAAGACCGCAGTGCTAGCGTGCTTGCTCAACCTTGGGTGATTTCTGTTCCTTTATTAGTTTACCGTTTGTTAATGCTACTCTGGGCGTTGTGGTTAGCATTTACCTTGCTAGGATGGCTGCGTTGGGGTTGGGAGCGACTTAGTGTTGGTGGTTTATGGCGTGAAAAATCGGCTAAAGTAACGAAAAAGAAATAGATCCAAACAAAAGCTATTACTCCAGCAATGGAGTAATAGACGTGGTATGTGCATGATTACCGCGTGCATGCGCTTAGCTTTCAAATTCTTGGTGGCTTCAAATTCTCCGTATTTTGACTTTGGTGGTCTTTTGATCAAGATTAATTACGGTTAAAATAATTCAAAACCCTGTATCTCTTTAGTGAAGGTTGTCGAAAAGCTCAAAGTCAGACACAATAGTCGAGCTTAAATGTGGGCTGAATCAGGGGAACGAGCGGGCTAAGTCCACAGATAAGTTCAACGAATAATCATACGGATGGAATATACCATTGCGGTCTTAGGTCGCAGGGGGAAAGACTGTAATGGTATCTTTCATCCAGATATCAATAATATTTACATAGATTATTTGTTTGAAAAACATATTCAAAATTACAGGAGATTGTTCAATGCCAACACGTCAAGAGTTAGCTAACGCCATTCGTGCGTTGACTATGGATGCTATCCAGATTCCAAATTCAGGTCATCCAGGTGCACCTATGGGAATGGCTGATATTGCTGAGGTTCTTTATAATGACTTTATGAAGCATAACCCGACTAACCCTAAATGGGCTGATCGCGACCGCTTTATTATGTCTAACGGGCATGGCTCAATGCTGCCTTATTCAGTGCTTCATTTGACTGGCTATGATCTATCAACTGATGATCTTAAAGCATTCCGTAAGCTACATTCTAAGACTCCAGGTCATCCTGAGTATGGTTACACTGCGGGTATTGAGACAACGACGGGTCCACTAGGGCAGGGTATCACTAATGCCGTAGGTTTCGCTTTGGCTGAAAAAGTCATGGCGGCTCAGTTTAATAAAGACGGTCACGAGATCGTTGATCACAACACTTGGGTATTCTTGGGTGATGGTTGTTTGATGGAAGGTATCTCTCACGAGGCTTGTTCTCTTGCGGGTTCTTTTGGTCTTGGTAAGCTAATCTGCTTCTATGACGACAATAATATCTCTATCGACGGTAATGTTGATGGCTGGTTTGGCGATGATACACCTAAGCGTTTTGAAGCCTATGGCTGGCAGGTGCTTTCTGTTGATGGTCATAATCCTGATG
>JALVRY010000400.1 GCA_027024625.1 Thiotrichaceae bacterium | reverse complement strand
AAAATATGAAGAGCTTACAGCTCTTTCAAAAAAGCTTGATGTTTCCTTGGCATGGTTAGGAAGGAGGGCATTTTCTGATCTTTTAGAGAAATATGATAAAGCCGAGAATGCCACCAAATCAACAAGTGAATTGGTAGACAGGTCTTAGTATGTGGAAGTGGGATCAAGGCAGGATGCAGTATTTTCAGTACGATATTCTTCGTACTATGGCTAGCTTTATAGTTGAGTATGATTTCAAAAATACTGACCCATCATTTATTAGGCAAGCAACGAAATTAGATTTTTCTGCGCCAAGAACACATTCTCCTTGGAGAAACTATTCCCGAATTTTTAAACTTTGTTTTCTTGTCTATGAATCAGAAGGGATTGCTATTCCAACTGATGCAGCAAAAATACTAAGCCAATCTGGAATGGTAACATGTGATGAGTTTATTCACTTCTTAGTAGAGGCAACTACAGACCCCTCGCCAGCACTATCTGATTGGGCTAAATTAGAATCGGGTTCCATTAGAAGTCCGCTTTGTTTTTCACTAAAGTACCTTCTTGCAAAAGTTGCGGGTCTTAATGAATTTATTACTCCGATAAATGAAATAATAAGTGCATACGTATATAGTGGATTTAATGGAGACGAAGAAGATACGGACTTTCTTGATTTGTTGGGGAAACGCAGCCATTTCCCAGATATTACTCGCCATGGTGATCCCAGACAGGCTCGTGAGAGCATAAAGTTTATTTCTCAAATATCCTATTTGTATATCTCAGGAAGCAATATTGTCGCATCACTAAGTCAAGAAGATGCCCATGACATTTTCCATTCGATAAACCCTATTTCTGGACCTCGCTGTTCAAATGGGAATGATGAAATTCAAAGGCTAGCGAGTTTTTTTAAAGATGGTACCGAACATGACTTCTTTGAATACAAAGGAACTATATTGTCGAATGTGCTAGAGAGTGGCTTTCATGAGGGAAGCAAAGTTAAGAAAACTCATATAATAATTGAAAGAAATACTAAGTTACGAAACTTGTATTTTGATAAATTTCCAAGCCCAATTTGCAGGTCATGCCAAATGGACACGAGCATGAAGTATCCTTGGGTAAATCGAATTCTTGATTTACACCACATTTTGCCTCTGTCTTCTGGTACGCGTGTGGACTCTAGAACGGGAACATTGCTTGAAGATTTAACACCTGTTTGCCCAACATGTCATAGAGCAATACATCGTTATTATGACGATTATCTTAAAAAGAACAAGAAAAACGATTTCGATAATAAAGATGAAGCACAAGAAATATTTTTCCAAGCAAAACAAAGTATCGTGAAGGGTGATTGTTATGCCTAGAAAAATGAGTGTTAATCATAAGACGATGACGCATGATGTACAGCAAGAGATTTTCAGATTTGCCGAAAATAAAAAAATTCAACTCAAGGATTCACTGAAGCATTATGGTTATACATTTGATGATCTTATTTATGATGAAAGCCATAAAAAACAATGGGATGGGTCGAAACCCAAAACACTAGAGGATTACGAAGCTAGATCTAATGGAATACCGCTTGTTAGTTTTTTTACCGGTTGTGGTGGTATAGATTTAGGTTTCGAGACCGCAGGTTATAAACATATTGCTGCTTTTGAATTTAATGAATTATTTTGTAAAACGCTACGTAAGAATAGACCTGATTGGAAGGTATTTGGACCTCCTACACACTCAGGAGATGTCTCTAATGTTAATGAGGTTGTTAAAACTTTAGAGAAGATAATACCGATCGATTTTGAAGGCGTGTTTGTGGGAGGCCCACCTTGCCAACCGTTTTCCATAGCCTCAAATCAAAGATTTTCAAAAGCAGGCGATAACTTCAAAAGAGTTGGTTTTGAACACGAAACAAATGGAAACCTGTTGTTTGATTACGTAAGCATAATCAAACACTTCAATCCCCTTTGCTTCTTAATAGAGAATGTGCCCGGATTGAGGGATTTAGATGGCGGAGAACAACTCTCTGAGGCAATACGGGAATTAAAAGAGATGGGGTATGTTGTAGGTGAGCCGAAAGTTTTAAATGCTGCCGACTATGGTGTCCCACAATTTAGAGAGCGTTTATTTGTTATAGGAAGTAGAAGTGGATATTCTCCTACATATCCAGAGCCGTCGAATATACATTATGGTGCTGGGTCTGTTTTAGGGCGTTGTCAGGGAAATGCAAAAAATACTGAAACTAGAGTGCATAAACTTAGCTCTATACAGCGATATTGTAAGCTTGGTTACGGTCAAAGAGATCAACTTGGTCGAGTAGATCGACTTGACCCCTGTATTCCGTCAAAGACCGTTATAGCTGGTGGCACAAATGGTGGCGGGCGTTCACATTTGCATCCTGAAATACCTAGAACATTAAGCGTTAGAGAATGTGCAAGGCTACAAACGTTTCCAGATGACTATGTGTTTGTAGGTTCTACTGCGCGTCAATTTACACAGGTTGGAAATGCAGTGCCGCCAGTCTTAGCGGCGCAGCTTGCATTAGCTATTGCCTCGAGTGTTTTTAGAGTAAAAAATGTGCGAGCTGCGTGATAAAACACATAACAATCGCATACACACGGACAAAATAAAGCTACGTTCGTTCCTCACTACGCTTTATTTTGCCGGTGATGCGAGGCGTTAGCACAAGCGGCAAAGTTAAGGTTTTCGTGCGTTACTTTGCCGGTATTGCTTCGTGGTTAAAAAATCGGGCAACCTGGGTGCTGGGCCTAAAAGCCTCTAATCAAAGCCGTGGAACTAAAAATAAAATAACAGCGCCCGTAACTTTTCTCAGCGACACGGGTGCCTAATAGTTCGGAGCTTTTGGCAGCGTATGATAAAGACAAAGCCAAAGCCTTTCTCAAAGGCAATGGTTGTAATCACCATGGCGCTGGCCAATGGTATACCCGCAAACCGCACCGCTACGTTGAATTGGCGGTAAAAGCCCGTTTCAATGCTGTGCGAGGATGATGGTAACATTTGAAAGACGGCGAGAACTTAAGCATTGTGCTAACAAAAGCATTCAGCCGACCCGCCTACGCGACGCCAGTCTTGTGCATTCGCTGCGCTCATTCTTGCACAAGCCTGGCGCCGCTCCGGCGGTCGGCTGATGCGGCTCGTGAGCAGGCTGTTGAAAAACACCCAAATATGAGAAAATATCGCCAAGAATTGAACGAGAAGCGAAAGAGCCATGCGCGGTCCCGATATCCATCAAGATACGTTATTCAGCACGGTCAGTCCTGCAGACCGGGTGCCCAAAGATCATCCCCTGCGTCCTATTCGCCAGCTTGTTGACACGGCATTGCTGGCATTGGATGAGGATTTTGATGCCCTTT
>JALVRY010000399.1 GCA_027024625.1 Thiotrichaceae bacterium | reverse complement strand
GGCCTCAAAGAGCTTTAGGCAATCAATGAAGTTCATACCTTGGATGGGATCACCGCCAATACCGATACAGGTAGATTGACCTAAACCTGTCGTGGTTGTTTGATGAACCGCTTCATAGGTTAATGTTCCAGAACGTGATACCACACCAATTTTACCCGCCAAATGAATCGAGCCGGGCATAATGCCAATTTTGCATTCATCAGGGGTGATTAAACCGGGGCAATTTGGTCCGATGAGATAAACATCGTCATAAGCTTCTAAAGCTGCTTTTACTTTCAGCATATCCAGCACGGGGATACCTTCCGTGATACAAGCAATGACCTTAATACCTGCTGAGGCAGCTTCTAATATAGCATCTGCGGCGAATGCAGCAGGCACATAGATCATTGTCGCATCAGCACCTGTAGCTTCAACGGCATCAGCCACGGTATTGAATACAGGTAAATCCAAGTGTGTTTGCCCACCTTTTCCGGGTGTCACACCACCAACCATATTTGTACCATAAGCAATGGCTTGTTCTGCATGAAATGTGCCTTGCTTTCCTGTAAAACCTTGGCAAATAACTTTAGTATTTTTATTGATTAATACACTCATGATTCTGCTCCTGCGGCAGCAACAATCATCTGTGCTGCATCGGTCAAACCTTTGGATGTTGTAATGTTCATGCCACTGTTGGCAAGTAGTTCTCTGCCCTGCTCTACATTCGTGCCTTCTAATCGCACGACAACAGGTACGCTAATGCCAATTTCTTTCACCGCTTGTATAATGCCCTCTGCGATTAAGTCACACCGCACAATGCCACCAAAAATATTAACAAGAACACCCTTTACCGCAGAGTCAGACAAGATGATTTTAAAAGCTTCTGCGACTCGCTCGGCTGTCGTTCCACCACCCACATCTAAGAAATTAGCAGGTTCACCACCATGTAATTTAATTAAGTCCATTGTCGCCATCGCTAAGCCTGCTCCATTGACCATACAACCAATCGAACCGTCTAGGCGGATATAGTTTAGCTCATGCTCAGCCGCTTTTGCTTCTCGTTCATCTTCTTGGCTAAGATCACGCATTTCTAATAAATCAGGATGACGATATAGTGCATTGCCATCTAAATTCAGCTTTGCATCAAGAGCAATCAAACTGCCTTCACCCGTAACAACCAATGGATTAATTTCAAGTAAAGAAGCATCTTGTTCATTAAATAGCTTAATTAAACCACCAAGCAAAGCCACAAACTGACGAATCTGCAAGCCTTCCAAACCTAATTTAAAGGCAAGATTACGACCGTTATAGGCTTGATAACCCGCTGTAGGAGAAATACTCTCCGTTAGAATTTTCTCTGGGGTATCTGCCGCAACCTGCTCAATATCCATTCCACCTTCGGTCGATGCCATCACGGTAAGACGCTTAGACGCACGGTCTACCAACAAACTGAGGTATAGTTCACGTTTAATGTCTGTCAGTGATTCAATCAACACTTGATTAATTGGCAAGCCTTCAGCACCTGTTTGATGTGTAACTAAGGTTGAGCCTAGCATGGCGTTAACGGCATCTATTAGGGCATCTTTACCCTTTACGAGCTTTACACCCCCTGCTTTTCCACGAGCACCTGAGTGAACTTGAGCTTTAACCACCCAAGCTTCGCCACCGAGTTGACTCATCGCAGCTTCTGCCTCGTCCACTGAACTGATTACCTGACTTTCAGGTACAGGAACACCGTAGCGTGAAAATAACGCCTTTGCTTGATATTCGTGAAGATTCATCCGTTTTATCCATCGTTGTTTTTGTTCTCTGCTTTAAAGTAGGAGTGCACACACATTTAACAATTTACTGGTCTATTTTCTGCTATTCAAGCCATTCTCTCAGTCGCGTAGCACGGGCTATGCTTCTTCGATAATGACGTGAATATCAAAAAATATCCTTCGCAAATTTTGTTAAATTAATTATGCACTCCTACTTACACAGAGAAAACTTGTAATTTAACTTTTCTCCCCCCACTCTTGAGATTCTGCATTCTCCAAAGAAGATACTAATCAAGGTGGAGAACGCAATATATAACAATCTACAGGTAATATCATGCGTGTTTTAGCTCTTATCATTCTGCTTGTCGTCAGCTTTCTTGTTATAAAATCATTCAAACGTAAACAAGAAATGAAACGCTTGACAAAAGCAAAGAAAAAGAAAGTCGATAATATTGTCAAATGCAATGTATGTGGGCTGCATATTCCAGAACAAGAAGCAACAATAAACAGGGGTAACTACTATTGCTGTCTCGAGCACGCCAATCAGGACAACCTGCCGCCAGCGGCTTAGCGATTGATGCACTGCATGGAGATCCATGGAAAATTCTATGGCTCTATAGCATCTACCGCCTTGCACTTGCGGGTGTTTTAATCTTTGTTGGTTTTTCCAACTATTCTCCGCTCGATATAGATTTTCTCGATGAGCATTTATTTATTCTTGCGATTGGCCTTTATCTTTTTTTTGCGATAACAGGCAGTATTACCACATATATTCAGTGGCCTGATCACCTCACTCAGATTTCATTTAATACCATTGCCGACACAGTTGTCATGCTAAAACTGATTTACAGTACAGGTGGCATGATCTCCGAACTTGGGCTATTAATGACCATCCCTCTGTTTACCTTAAATATTATTCGTCCGGGTCAAATATCACTTTTTATCACAGCAACTAGCATTGTTGCCTTACTTGGGCTTGAGGTTTATCTACAGAAATATCATCAATCACAAGCCCGTGATTTATTGCAAACAGGCCTACTCTCACTCTTTATTTTGACAGGCTCATGGCTAGGCGGAAAATGGGCAATAAAAACATCCAGCACCGCAGCATTAGCGAAACGTCGTGGCTTGGATATTGCTAATTTATCTCAGCTCAACCAAACCATTTTGGACGAATTGCAATCAGGGATTTTGGTGGTGGAAAGCTCGGGTGCAATCCGTCACATCAACTCAACCGCATGGGAATTTTTAGGAAAACCCAGCAGTTGGCGAAGCCGCCCATTAAGGCAATTTGCCCCAGAATTGGATAAACACTTACAAGTTTGGCTGGATAATATTTGCCCCAAAATCATTACTTGCGATATTAAACATCAAGGCACAATGGAATTACGCACCCGTTTTACACAACTCGGCACACAAACCAAAGGTACAACGCTAATCAACCTTGAAGATACCAGTGAGCAACGAGAACGCGTACAGGAAGTAAAGCTTGCCTCATTAGGTCAATTAACGGCAAATATTGCCCATGAGATACGCAATCCACTTGGTGCGATTAGCCATTCTGCACAGTTGCTATCCGAATCACCAAATCTTGATAAAGTTGATTCCCGCATGGTGCAAATCATTCAGAGCAATTCGAAACGGATGAATTTAACTATCGAAAGCGTCTTAAATTTATCACGCAAGAAAAATCCTAATCGTGAAACTATTCGCTTAAAAGCTTGGTTACGTGAGTTTTTGGATGATTTTATTAGTCAGTCCGCCTTGAACCAAGATCAAATTAAGGTCTTTGTGTCCCCTGCGGATTGTACGGTCACCTTTGACCCTGCTCATCTGCATCAAATTATGTGGAACCTTTGCCGTAATGCAATCAAACATGCAACAGATGATCCTGCAACGCTACAGCTAGAAATTCAAGGCGGTATTCCTAACCATTCCCGCGATATTATGCTCAACATCGCAGACAATGGAAAAGGCGTATCCAAGGAAGATCGATTACGTTTATTTGAGCCATTTTATACAACCAGTGAGTCTGGCACTGGATTAGGTTTATTTATGTCTAGAGAGCTTGCAATGAGCAACGGTGGCAACTTAGAATATGTTGAGTCTGCTCAAAATGGCAGTTGTTTTCGCCTGACATTCTCGAAAGGAAGAAACCATTAATATTACATATAAATTCAGTAAGTTATTATAAATATATAAAGAGATTTATCAGCAAATAAGCATTTTGTTTATTTGCCATGTATAAAACTGAATAACTTTTATTTTGGTGCTATACTCAACCAATACAATAAAAAAAACTTATAATATAATGAATCAGCAACGTGTACTTATCATCGATGATGAACCTGATATTCGCGAACTATTGGAAATTACGTTACTTCGCATGGGGTTAGATACCATTACAGCCGCTAATGTCAAAGATGCAATTGTCAATATTCAAAAATACAAGCCCGATCTTTGCCTAACTGATATGCGTTTGCCCGATGGTAACGGTATTGATATTGTTTATTATATTCAACGCGAATTCCCCCAAATTCCCGTTGCAGTTATCACTGCTCATGGCAGCATGGAAACGGCCGTAGAAGCTCTAAAAGCAGGGGCTTATGACTTTGTATCTAAACCTGTCGATTTACAAAAGCTTCGTGATTTAGTACAGAATTCATTGAAACTGTCTAAGACTCCATCAGTTACAAAAGCTGATAAAATACAAAAAAGTACCGATATTATTGGCGAGTCCCCCGCTATCCAAAAACTCAAAAACACCATCTCTAAACTTGCTCGAAGTCAGGCTCCCGTATATATACAAGGAGAATCGGGTAGTGGTAAAGAATTGGTTGCAAAGCAAATTCATCAATTAAGTGCTCGAAATGATGCAAAATTTGTTCCTGTCAACTGTGGGGCAATTCCTGAGAACTTGATGGAAAGCGAGTTTTTTGGACATAAAAAGGGCAGCTTCACAGGAGCAACAACCGATAAAATCGGCTTATTTCAAGCCGCTGATCACGGTACATTATTTCTTGATGAAGTGGCTGATCTGCCATTAGATATGCAAGTTAAGTTGCTTCGTGCCATCCAAGAAAAGGCGATTAAGCCTGTTGGTGGCTTAGAAGAAACTGCCGTTGATATTCGTATATTAAGTGCTACCCATAAAAACCTAGAACAAGAAGTCGCTAGCGGGCGTTTTCGTCAAGATTTATATTATCGTCTTAACGTAATAAAACTAGAAGTCCCTCCCTTACGTGATCGACAAGATGATCTTTTGCTACTTGCTGATTTTTTCCTAAAGAAAATCACACAACGTTGGCAACTCCCCAATATGAACTTATCCGCTGTTGCAAAATCATCACTACAGCATTATGCCTTTCCAGGGAATGTACGTGAGTTAGAAAACATATTGGAACGAGCTGTTACTTTGTGTGAAAGTGATATTATTCAGCCCGATGATTTACAACTCCCTCAGAACACGCCTTCACCAACACAGCAAAATACAGCAATTCATGTATCACCAACAAAGACCAATTGTAATAACATGGCACCGTCATCAATGAGCCCAGATGAAGCGGATGAACGCACACGTATCATACAGGCACTGGAGCAAACTCGCTGGAATAGAACAAAAGCAGCAGAGTTACTTGGTATGACATTTAGACAACTACGTTATCGCATTCAAAAATACAGCCTAGATCCCAAGCAAGAAGCTGTCTTAGAAACATAATCCTGAATCCGCATTGAAGTCACGGATTCAGGATAATATAACAAACTTTTCCCCTCCTATTAGGCGCTGAATAAGCTCAATCTTTAGCAATATTCAGCGACTTAATCCTTTTATACTCTCTTCTCTATCACTCATCTATTTCAGGTACAAAATCCATTTCATAAATGATTTTATGAGTCTATATAAAAAATATTGACACATAATAGCCTTATGAAAAAGATTTTATTACTTACGTTTATTCTCTGTTTTTCCACAAGCCTACTGGCAGAAAAGCTACCGTGGCATAAAGAAAAATACACTCATTATTCTGAAGAGCAGCCACTAAAAGACATGCTAGAAGCAATGGCATCTGCACAGAGTACCAGCATTGTTATTAGTCCAAAAGTAAACGATATCATTAGTGTCTATTACAAAAAGATGTATCCCATCGACATTTTAAAATCTCTCGCCAAATCCAATGATTTATTGTGGTACTACGATGGAGAAATACTCTATATCTATAAAAATGATGAAATACAAACAGGATCTGTTTCTCTAAAACGTATTTCGGTAAAAGACTTTAGCCAAACCCTAAGAGAAATCGGCATTTTAGATGATCAATTCTATTGGAATGAAGTTGAATCTGAGGACATGGTTTATTTTAAAGGGCCTGAACGCTTTGTCAGTGCCGTACTACAGATGTCCGAAATATTAGATAATAAAAAACCCAGTAACGATAAAGTATTCAAATGGGTAAATAAAGAAGGACGCGTTAACTACAGCAATATAAATCCAGAAAAAGGTGGCAACAATATTAATTCTAAGGTGCGTATCTTAACAAAAGACAATCTATACCTTGATGAGAAAAAACAATGACACAAACAAAAGACATCTGCCTTCTTAAAGTATTTTCAGGTCCAAATTCAGGAGCTAAGATAACTTTAAAAACTGGTAGTTACATCATTGGCAACTCAACAGACTGTGAAATTATATTTCATGATAAATTCATTGCTCCACAACACATTAAGCTTATTGTTACAGCCAAGGGCATATTTATTCATCCTCTTGCTAAACCTGTCTATATTGCAGGCAAAGATATTGGTGGGAATGACACAAAATTACGCCCTTACCAAATTGTTACCATTGGTAAAATAAACTTTGCTATCGGCTCTATTACACAAAAATGGCCTCGAATCAGGCGCCCTAAATTTCAAAAGAGTAGTGTAAGACAAAAGCAAAGAGGGAAATCAAACACAAACAAATCTACATCATTGTGGGGATATTTATTAGGTGGTCTGGGTATCTTATTGCTAGCAAATATTCTCTATTTTCAATCAGATATTACAAACTTTATACAATCTACAGGTAGCACAAAAAAACTAGCACAAGAAACACAAACCACAATTGATAAACTGGGCTTCTCTGGTCTAACCGTTGAAGAAACAAAGAATAATACACTTCGTATCCGTGGCTACGTAAAAAATGAGAAAGAAAAACTAGAATTAATCAAGAAAATTGAAAATCTGGGTAAACCCGTCGCTTATCGGATTTGGATTGATAAAGAGCTAGTTGAGCACGCAAACTACATCTCAAAGTCTTATGGTGAATCAGACATTCACTTTACAATGAAGAAAGATGGTGAACTAATCGCAGAAGGTTATGTGAAAAATGCTTCAAATTGGAATAAAGCTCAGCAAACCATACTCCGCGATATAGGTGGTATCAACAGCATTCAAGATGCAAAAGTAGATTCATTACAACAACAATTAGAAAAGTTTCGCACCTACCTAAACAAAGAGCCATTCAAGAAACGTATTTCTTTGGCTATCAAAGAAGGAAAAATCACAATATCAGGTGAATTAACAGATGAAGAAATTAACCGCTGGGAAAAAGTAAGAAATAAATTTTTTGAAAAACACGGAAATATCCCTGACTTAGTTGAAAACCTACAAAGTCCTCGAAGCCGGTTTAAATTGGCAATACGTGGGGTTAGCGTAGGTAAAGTACCTTTTATCACATCCAAAGATGACAAAAAATACTTGGTGGGTTCTCATCTAGGTGAAGGTTATTATGTGAAATCAATAACTTCTGACAAAATTTTACTACGTCATAATGACATAGAAATACCTGTCTATTTTGGAAAAAAGGATAACGATAATGCTACAGATGCAAAACAATCTGGAAGAAAACAACCTTGATGGGGATTATAAAAATCAGCTTTTAATTAAGCTCAATGAAACAGCAGTTGAAGTTAGAACTGAACTAGATAAAGGACTTCAACCAGAGGAATATGATAAGGCAGATAAGTTGCTAAAAGCGGTTGAAGCTGCAATTTTTGTAGTAGAGCAAGAATAGTAGCCCAAAATATGATTACTAGCTCTATATCATCATATTGACAACAAAAATAAACACAACATAGCTCAATATCAATGAATTGGTGCTAAAGACGTAAGCACCAACCGCTATAACTAAAATGGTTAGTTATAGCTTGAGTAATACTACTCACTAAATTAATACTGACGTCGAATGTAAAGTGAGTTTACATTCAGTATTAATTTTAAAATATTTTTACAATATGGAGAAATTAACATGGAAATGGAAAATGCTTTCGGAGTCGGTGGTGCAAATGCAAGCCAAGGCTTATCACTACAAACTCAAGCCCTTCAAGCTGGCGTAGAAAGTCAAGATGCGTCACAAAATGCAATTGAAAAATTTCGCAGTGAGATGCAAAGGATTGCTGCAGAATCTACACAGGACAGTATTAAGAATGATGCTGTAACCAAAATGTTGAATGAAGCAAAACAAACGTCTCAAGCTTTCTCTCGAGGCTAATTTAGTATCTTGAGAAGACTGTAAATTGTGGGACACTATTCCAATGTATTTCTTGGTTTAGTGTTCCACTGACTGTAGGTAATCAAAGTAAATAGACACCCTTACTTTAGAAATACCAATAAAATCGTGCTAAACATTCTTATAAAAAGCTCTTAAGTAACGGGCTTACTATCACATACCTAACAACAATAGAACTATCAATAATAGTTAGATTTATGAGACCAACAACCCACAGGGGAAACTATGAATATTGCAACTGAACTTGTTCAAATACTCGCTCAAATTGGTTATATGGCGTGCTTTAAAGGTCATATTGATAAGGGGCAAATCATCATGGATGGCGTAGAAGCAAATTGTGAGGGGCAACCAGCAGCTAAAGTAGGCGTTGCCATTGCCAGAATTTACGGTGGTCGCCATGATGATGCAATCACAATTCTTAGGGATGATGTCCTAAGTGTAGACCCTGATAATACAACCGCAATTTGTTTCCTCGGGATGGCATTAGCCGACTCAGGTAAAGCAGATCAAGCCCAGTCACTATTTCAACAACTAGCAGAAAAAGGTAACGAAGACGAAAAAACTATCGCAGCCGTTTATCTCAATGGCTAAACAAAATCAGGGTTTTAGAAGGAGATATCTACAATGATTGAATCGATACAAAGTGCCGTTATTACCCTACCCAATATAAATCAGGACGTTGATCCTATTGCATTAAAAACTGCCGATTCAAGCGCTGTTACAAAATTTGATAGCATTTTACAAAAAGCGGAATCAAGTAATCTCACTAGCTTCCAATATGGTAATAACCCGCCTGTCAACAATGGGATTCTCGATAAATTACTAACTGCTAATAAAAATTATAATAGCATCAAAAGTAATGCAATCGATATTGGAAATATCCTAGCACCAAAAGATATAAGTAAAAAAGAGATATCCACTATCAGAACAGTAGACAATAACAAACATAGAACTAATATGGATATTCGAACAAATACTTCTGACAACGGTATTTCGCAGATAGAAAAAGCTCTTCAAGACTCTATTACTGAGCTTAAAGAGTTAAAAAAGAGTAAAAAATTAGTCAATCAAAAATTTATGGAAATGAGAGTATGGAGTACTAATATGGCAATATTCTCAGCCATTGTTAAGAATGTAAGCACAGGATTTAAAACACTATTTAGATCCAGTGGCTAACGGGCTAAATATATCGGTAATGAATATATAAAATACTAAAACTCATTAACCATTACCTGAACTTAATCTGCACCATGGCACAGTGACTTAGTAGGTTCAGCTATTATTAGAAATTTCTTGGGGAAAAGGTAATGAAAAAAAGAATAATCATCCTGTTAATCAGTGTACTGCTACTGTCAGGTTGCCGTGTAGAGCTATATAGTGGTTTGTCTGAAAGTGATGTTAATAGCATGCTAGCCCTGCTAATGAGAAACGATATTGATGCAGAGAAGAAAATAAATAAAAAAGAAAAAAACTTCACACTATTCGTCGAAGAATCCGATATTCCAAATGCTGTTGAATTACTCAAAGAAAGCGGCTACCCACATGAAAAATCAATTGCTATCGGAGACTTATTCAAAAAAGAAGGTTTAGTTTCATCTCCTTTAGAAGAACGTGTACGATACATCTATGCATTATCACAGAGTGTGCAGGAAACATTATCTCAAATAGATGGAGTTATTATCGCAAGAGTACATATTGTCATACCTGATAATGATCCATTTAACAAAGAA
>JALVRY010000398.1 GCA_027024625.1 Thiotrichaceae bacterium | reverse complement strand
GTGGTATTCCATTGGTTGTTTTAGCTGCAAAAAGAGCGGGGAATACAGGGCGAAAAGTTATTGTTGTGACCTCAAAAGAATATAGTGATGATGAATTGGTCGCTACTTTAGCAAGCCATCAGATAGAATACTTTAGAGGGGATTTAAATAACGTACTTAAAAGGGTTGTTGACGCTATTTCGGACTATGATGATGAAACGCTCGTTTTTCGTCTAACAGCAGATAATGTGTTTCCTGATGGAAACTTACTGGATGAAATGGAAGAAGACTTTTTAGAAAGAGGTCTTAATTATTTGTGCTGTAATGGTATTCAGTCTGGATTGCCTTATGGGTTTAGTGCAGAACTGATGAATGCTCATAGTTTGCGTGGCGCGTTAGCTGAAGAGCCAAGTAAATATGATCAGGAGCATGTTACACCAAGTATTATACAAAAGTATGGAGAAAACTATTTTCAAAAGTACATAAATCTTGGGAAAGGAAATTACCGCTGTACAATTGATACAATTGATGATTATTTGACTATTACGCAAGCCTTTACAGGTGTTAATGACCCTATTATATCATCCAGTTTCGATTTGATATCTAGACTTGAGGGTTTAAAGAACTCTCCAAGCGTCAAATATCCATTGAAAAAGTTTGTGCTAGGTACGGTTCAGTTAGGCATGGATTATGGTGTTACTAATAAGGCAGGTCAGCCAACACAAAAATTAAGCACAAACTTAGTAAGAGACGCTGTTTCTAATGGGGTTGAATATATTGATACAGCAAATGCTTATGGAGATAGTGAGGAGGTAGTAGGGCGTGCATTGTCCAAAGGTTGGAAAAGTAGAGTCAAGGTGGTGACTAAACTTTCTCCACTACTTGATTGCCCAAAGGATGCTGACCGCAATACGATAAAAGCATTTGTTGATGCCAGTGTTTACCAATCTTGTGCTCGTCTTTCTGTTCAAGAGCTTGATGTACTAATGCTACATCGAGTTTCTCACTTGACTGATTGGGGGGGGGTAGTTTGGGAGCACCTTATGAAGTTAAAGAAGCTTGGAGTTATATGCAGTTTAGGTGCATCTGTTCAAACACCAGATGAGCTTGAAAAGGTTTTATCTAATGATGATATTAATTTTATCCAAATGCCATTTAATCTACTAGATTGGAGATGGGAACAGTTAATACCTAAGATATTTGCAACTAAGCGGCGTAGAAAGTTGGTTATACATGTTCGTAGTGTTTTTTTACAAGGTGTATTGCTGAGTGATGACGCTTCTCATTGGGAGTGTGCACATGTTACAGCTCATGATGAAGTGAGAGCATGGCTTGATAAGCAAGTATTTGACACTAATTCTGTCAATAGAGCCGATTTATGTTTAAATTATGTTAATTCTATGGAATGGGTAGATGGGATTGTTGTAGGGGTTGATACCTTGGAGCAATTTAAAGAGAATATACAGTACTTTGATTCTTCTGGGTTTGTGCAGAATCAACTGCAATCTATTGAGAAGTCAGGTTTGAGGGTTGCAGAAAAAACACTTAATCCAAGTCTTTGGAGATACGCTTAATGCTACATAAAAATAGTAATCTTTTTTCATTGGCTGGTAAAACAGCTCTGGTTACAGGGGCTACAGGATATTTTGGACAATCCATGGTTTCGGCACTTGCGGATGCTGGGGCTCATGTTTTAATTAATTCTCGCTCACATGATCGTTGTGCGGTGATGGTTGATGAGTGTAGATCAAAAGGAATGTCTGTTTCGAGTGCTGTTTTTGATGTTACAGATCAAGAGGCAATTCAGAACTTTTTTAATAAATATGCTGACTCCCCTCTTCATATCCTAATCAATAATGCCTACAGTGGTTCTGGTGGAAATATCAAGGTTTCTTCTGTAGAGGATTATAAAAATAGTTATGATGTGACACTTATAGCTGCACATAATTTGCTAACAGCTAGCTTGCCTTGTTTGAGGCGGGCTGCTAATGAGGCTGGGAGTGCGTCAGTTATAAATATCTCAACAATGTATGGTGTGGTAAGCCCAGATCCTAGCATTTACGATTCTCCTGAAGGAACAAACCCTCCTTTTTATGGTGCAGCAAAGGCAGCTCTGATTCAATGGACGCGCTATGCAGCATGTGAGTTTGGGAAAGAGGGTATTAGAGTTAACTCTATTACACCAGGAGCCTTTCCTTCAGTTGCTATTCAAAAATCATCTCCCGACTTTATTAAAAAATTAGAGAGGAAGGTGCCGATGGGAAGAATTGGTTTGTCTGCCGAAATGAAGGGGCCTACCCTGTTTCTTGCTTCAGATGCATCATCTTATGTGAATGGTACAAATCTTGTTGTTGATGGTGGCTGGACGATTTGGTGATAGAAAAAAAAACAGCTGCATTCCGAGTGGATGCATCTTTGATTATAGGTAAAGGACACGTCGCTCGCTGTTTAACTTTAGCAAAAGAATTAAAAGAACGAGGTGTGAGAGTCATTTTTATCTGCCGTAATTTACTTGGTGGGATGAAAGAAGAGATTAGTAGAGAAGGCTATGCAATATGCCTTCTTAAAAGTAAAAATAAAAAAGAATTTGAGTCGAAATCTGATCCCGCACATGCACACTGGCTAGGTGTTTCATGGAGAGAAGATGCAGAAGATACGAGTAAGATTTTAAAGGAGTGTGTTGAATGGTTGATTGTTGATCATTATGGTATTGACTATCGCTGGCATGAGGTGCTTCGTAACAAAACAAAAAAAATACTCGTAATTGATGATATTGCGGATAGAAAGTTAGATTGTGATGTGGTTATAAATCAAACATATCCATATCATATGGATATGTATCAAGATTTATTGCCTGCAACATCTATTCAGTTGCTGGGAACACATTACGCTATTCTTAGGCAAGAGTTTTCAAATATACGTACAAAAGCAATTCAAGAGCGAAAAAAACAAAAAAAGCTTGAAAGAATTTTGCTTGTATTAGGTGGGGGGCAACAAGGTTGTGAGTTGACAGCGTTGGTGCTAAGTGAGTTGTTAGAATATGAGGGCTTTAACCACGTTGTTTTTGATGTGGTTCTTTCCTATGGTGATAAGGAAAATAGAGAGATTAAAAAAACAGTTACTAGGGCGAAGAATGTTAATTGGCATGAAAATACTAACAATATATCTAAGCTAATGAAGAACTCTAGTATATCAATCACATCTGCGGGAGGGACGACGTGGGAGCGAATATGCTTGGGGGTATTTTCTTTTGTAATTGTTACTGCAGAACATCAAAAAAAGATTGCTCGCACATTATGTGATAGAGGTTATGAGGTTTGTCTCGGAGAGTATAGCAATTATTCATTGGCACCTCTTTTTAACATATTTAAAGATTCATGTGGTAATACGAAAATGGATAATGTGAAGTGCTTATTTAAACCAAACTTCTACGAATTAGTAGATGGGGAGGGGGTGAAACGTATAGTGGATGTGGTATTGAGTGATGAATTGTTATTATCCGCCCAACACTGAGCATTGGGAATATTGTTTTATATTTGATGGGGTATCAAAGTTAAATGAGTGACAAATTAAAGCAGCATTATAAAGCGCTTTTAGATAAATATGGTGATGCTCCAGAAGCAGTGCAATACTCATGTAGAGCCTCTCAAGAGGCAAGGTATGAAATCTTAACTCAAATTGCAGACCTTAATGGGTGCAAGATACTTGATTTTGGTTGTGGGACAGGGCATTTAGCTAGCTATCTAAAAACAAAGGGAATTTGTTGTGAATACACCGGTATTGACATAGTGGAAGATTTTTTTCCATATGCACGAGATAAACATCCAGAACACCGCTTCGGTTTTTTAGATGACTTTAAAGAAGAGTATTTTGACTATGCATTTGTTAGCGGTGTCTTTAACAATAAGATGGATGATAACTTAAAATTTTTTCAAGATAGTGTGAAGTTACTATTTTCACGAGTAGAAAAAGGCTTGGCTTTTAATCTTATGAGTAGTTATGTTGATTATGAAGATGACGAATTATGGTATGTTGATCCAGAAGAGATTTTTGCGTTTATGAAGTCTGTAACGCCTTATGTTACGTTGAGGAACGATTACGTTGTAAAGGAAGATTGTGTTGTTCCTTTTGAGTTTGCAGTATATGCAAGGTGTGCACCTGTGCATATTTGAGTGCTACGTGCATACGTGGTTTAGGTAACTAGAAGGTTAATTATCAATGAAAAGTGTTGCTATTATGCAGCCAACATATTTACCGTGGTCTGGATACTTCAATTTAATTTCCAGCTCGGATTGTTTTGTATTTCTTGATGATGTGCAATTTGAGAAGCAGTCTTGGCAAAACCGAAATCGTATTGCACAAAATAGCAATATTTTATGGCTTACAGTGCCATTAGAAAAAGCCAAGCTAGATTGTATGATAAAAGATATAAAAATATCCTCATCCTCTCAATGGAAGAAAAAACATATCAGAAGTTTATCTCAATCCTATGCCAAGGCTCGCTTTTCTGAGGAAATTCTTAGTATGATTATCCCAATATTAGAGCGAGATAATAAATTCCTGATTGATTTAACTATTCCCATCATTAGTAAGATTTCAAAGAGTCTGGGTTTTAATAAAACATTAATTAAGTCAAGCGAGTTGCAGCAACAAGGTAAAAAGTCAGAAAAGCTTATAAACATATGTAATCACTTGAAAGCAAATAAATACCTATCTCCTCTTGGGGCAAAGGTATATTTGGATAATGACAAACACTTGTTTTATGAAGAAGATATCATCGTTAAATATCAGCACTATGAACCAGAAGAGTATTCTCAGATAGGCGATGGTGTTTTTATACCCTACATGTCAGTTGTAGATATGATCGCAAATTGCGGGTTTGAAAGTGCAAAAAACTATATAAATAAGGGGGAATTTAAGTGACTTCAATAGTAATTGATGGCGTGAATATAGGTGTGAACTACCCTCCTTATATTGTCGCAGAGCTATCTGCAAATCATAATGGAAGTATTGAAAATGCATTTAAGCTTATAGAGGTAGCGAAGAAATCAGGTGCCAGTGCTGTCAAATTACAAACATATTCTGCAGATACCATCACCTTAAATTCGGATTCTGATGACTTCTTAATTGAAGGTGGATTGTGGAAAGGGAAAAAATTATATGATTTATATAAAGAAGCGGAAATGCCTTGGGAGTGGCATGAAGCTTTATTTAAGTATGCGAAGGAAATAGGGATTACTATTTTTAGTTCTCCTTTTGACAATACGGCTATTGATCTATTGGAAGATCTAAATGCTCCTGCTTATAAGATAGCTTCTTTTGAAGCAGTAGATTTACCATTAATAAGGTATGCGGCTAGTACTGGCAAGCCATTAATTATTTCTACTGGAATGGCTGATTTAAAAGAGATTCAGGGGGCAATTGATGCAGCCACCGATGGAGGTTGTAAGGAGTTGGCAATACTTCACTGTGTAAGTGGCTACCCTGCGCCGGCTAAAGATTACAACCTTCGAACAATTGCAGATATGCACAAACGTTTTTCTTTTGTTACAGGTTTGTCAGATCATACTATTGATAATACAACTGCAATTACAAGTGTTGCATTGGGAGCTTCGATAGTAGAAAAACATATTACTTTAGATCGCAAAGGAGGGGGAGTTGATGATAGCTTCTCGCTTGAACCGAAAGAGTTGAAAAAATTATGTAAAGGATGCCTCACGGCGTGGGAAGCATTGGGAAAGGTTGATTATTCTGTAAAGCCTAGTGAGGCTCAAAATATAAAATTTCGTAGGTCTTTATATTTTGTAAAAGATATGAAAACAGGAGAAACTATTACAAATGAATCGGTTAAAAGTGTTAGGCCTGGCTATGGGATTAACCCCAATGATATTGATAAAATCATTGGTAAAATGGTTAACAAGAATATAAATAAATATACAGCTGTTTCTAATGAAGATATTGCATTTTAGATAGCCTACATAGAACTATTGTAAAAATTCAGTAACTTTAAAATGTTTTTACTCAAAAAAATAATATCTTTGCTTACTGCTGAGCAAAAAAGACAGACATTTTTTTTGTTGATATTAATCTTTGTTGGAATGCTCTTTGAAATGTTAGGCGTAGGTCTAATTTTCCCGATATTGACATTAATGACCGATGCGAATCCACTTGACAAATATCCCATATTTCAACCTGTTGCTGAGTTTTTGGGTTCTCCGTCCCAGTCGCAATTGGTTGCTTGGTCGATGATTACTTTGACTGTTTTTTATTTTATCAAAGTGCTATTTCTGATTTATCTTGCGTGGCGTAAAGTCTTATTTTCAACATCCACCCGCGTTTATTTTTCACAGAAATTATTTTTGGGATATCTACACCAGCCATATAGCTTTCATTTACAGCGTAACTCGTCAGATTTAGTACGCAATGTTATTAGTGATGTCAAATCTTGGAATAAAGGTTTGTTATCAATAATGGATCTAGTAACAGACGGTTTTATATTGATAGGAATTTTTTCCTTACTGATATGGGCTGAGCCACTAGGAGCGATATCTATAACTATATTTTTAGCTGTTACTGCTATTTTGTTGCACCGAGTGACGCGCTCTAGGATCACTCGTTGGGGCAAAGAAAGTCGACACCATGGTGCAAAAGGTATGCAGCATTTGTTGCAAGGTTTAGGTGGTGTAAAGGAGTTGAAGTTACTAGGCAGAGAAAAGGAGTTTGGTTCTCAATATAATATACATAATTTTGCGTATGCAAAGATTGACAGGAAACAAAGAGTTGTCTCATCGTTACCACGTTTATGGTTTGAATTATTGGTAATTATTGGCTTAACAGGTCTAGTGTTAAGCATGCTGTATCAAGGAAAATCGCCTAGTGAGCTTGTGCCAATATTAGGTTTGTTTGCTACAGCAGCCTTTAGGATGATGCCTTCAATGGTGCGTATCATTACCGCTTTGCAGAATTTACAGTTTTGTTCACACGCTGTTGATAAACTTCATGATGATTTTTCTATGTTGGTAGCAGAGAAAGAGAGGGGCTTAGAATCAAATGAAACTGTTAGCGCTTTAAGCTCTTGGAAATGTTTAGAGGTCAAAAATTTAAGTTATAAATATCCAGAATCTTCTAATTTAGTATTGAATAAGGTTAATTTTTCGATTAACAGAAATGAGTCCGTTGGATTTATTGGTGGAAGTGGGGCGGGAAAAAGTACGTTAATTGACATTATTCTCGGCTTATTGCCTCCATCAGAAGGCGATGTTTTTCTTGATGAAAAAAATATTAATACTTTTCTACGGGCTTGGCAGGCTCAAATTGGATATGTCCCTCAGTCTATCTACCTGACAGATGATACAGTTAGGCGAAATATAGCTTTTGGGGTGGAAAATAAAGATATAGATGATTTGGCTGTGCAAAAAGCAGTAAAATCAGCTCGTCTTGAAGATTTTATCAATGGGTTAGAAGAGGGGCTTAATACCGTTGTTGGTGAACAAGGGGTTCGTATATCAGGCGGGCAAAGACAGCGTATTGGTATAGCAAGGGCTCTATATCATAATCCATCCGTATTAGTATTGGATGAAGCAACAAGTGCTTTAGATATGGAGACGGAAAAGTATGTCATGCGATCTGTTAATGCATTGCACGGGGAGAAAACAATTATTACGATTGCACATCGGATGTCAACAGTTGCTAACTGTGATCGGCTATACAGATTAGAGCAAGGGAAAATAGTGCAAGAGGGTACTTTTGATGAAGTCGTAAATGGATACGCCTCATCTTAAAAATAAGCAAAGAATTAGGATTAATGAGTATGTTAGAAAATAAAGCACCAGGAAAAGATATAAGTGAAGAGGATCTACTGACTAAATTCCCCTTAGCTGCAAAGCAGTCACCTGATCACCGGAGCAAGTTTACCATTGCTGGTGTTGAATTTGGAAGCGATCATGTTCCCGTGTTTGCGGGTCCAAATATGGTCGAAAACAAAGAGCTGATTATTGAAACAGCCAAAGCAGTAAAGGCATCTGGTGCAGATTTTTTACGTGGTGGAGCTTTTAAGCCTTTAACATTTCCATACCGTAGTGAGAAATATACGGAAACAAGGGAGGATGGTTTGCAATGGTTAGCCGATGCTAAAGAAGCAACGGGTATTCCAGTTATCACCGAAGTAATGGAAGAAAAATATATTGAGCCAATTGCAGAAGTGGCTGATATTTTGCAGATTGGCACACGCAATATGCAAAACTTTCCATTCTTAACAGCATGTGCAAAAACAGGTAAGCCAATTATGCTGAAACGACATTTTGGTTGTAGCATTAGAGATTGGTTAGGTTCAGCAGAATATATTTTAATCGAAGGTAATGAAAAAGTGATTTTGTGTGAACGTGGTGTGGTTGCACCCCATACACACCGTTCATCATCTCGCTTTTTACTAGACCTTCAAGCAGTACCTGCTACACAGGAAATGACACATCTACCTGTTGTTGTTGATCCATCACATGCAACATTCTGGCGACCTTGGGTGGAGCCGATGGCATTAGCGGGTGTTGCCTCTGGGGCGGATGGCATTATGTTAGAAGTACATCCAGATCCTGAAAATGCCGCTGTAGACCCTCTTCAAGCGGTGAGTTTTGAAGCATTCGATAGCATGATGAAAAAAATGGATGCTGTGGCTCAAGCAGTAGGCAGGAGTGTTTTATAATTATGGCATCAATTCATTCTTTAATTGATAATGATTTACCATCATTAGAGCAAGCGGATCATTATGCAGCTATTTTAGGTGAAAATCCGAGTCAGGGGGCACGTTCACCATTACTGTGGAATGCTGCATTTAAAGGTTTTGGTATTAACTGTGAAATGTTGCCAATGGACATTTCTATTGAGAATCTACCAGCAGCAATGTCTGTATTGGACAATGATCAGGCATTTATAGGCGGTGCAATTGCTGTTCCTCATAAAGAAACAATTGCTCAATGGTTAACAGAGCAGAGTGAAGAGAGACTTTCTCCTGAAGCTAGGGCAATTGGTGCTGTCAATTGTCTTTATCGTAATGAAAAAGGCGTACTTTGTGCAACAAATACAGACGGTGAAGGTGCTTTACAAAGCCTAGTTGGAGAATATGGTGATTTGCAGGGTGCTAAGGTTTTATTAATTGGTCCAGGCGGCGCAGGAAAAGCCGTTGCCGCTTTTGTAAAGTCTGCGATAGGAGAAGCAGGAGAATTGATCTTATCTGCAAGAAGAGTTGAAAAACTAAAAGACTTTGCGGATAGGCTTTCGGCAAAGCTTGTTGACTGCCCTCCAGCAAGTGACGTATTTAATAATATTGATGTCATTATTAATGCCTCAATAGTTGGTACAAATAAGCAAGTGTCTGAATCGATGAATTTGATTGATTATACAGCTCTATCTGCACTAGATGAGGCTAATCAAGAAGCTAGTTTGCAGTTACTAAAGAAACAATCAGCAGAAACAATGGTTTTCGATATTATTTATGATCCATCATCAACACAGTTATTAAACTTGGCAAAAGAAGCCGGCTTGAAAGTGCTAAATGGCGATACGATGAATTTAGAGCAAGCAGTAATTGCATTTCAATATGCAACAGGTGTGAATGATATTAAAAAAATCAGAACAATAATGGATAAGGCAAGAGCAGCATAAGGAAGTTCTGATTAAGTCTAAAATATTGGAAGCGACACTTTAGTGTCGCCAGTAAGGTATTGAAATACCGTTGTTTCGGGCTTCGGGCGAGGCTAAAGAGACTGTGCAAGTATTCTGGAACTGCGAAAAATGAGGAAAAATTTTCCAGATTTTGTTTAAAAATGAAGGTAATAGCAGGCTATTGGCTGAATTTTTAAACAAAATATGGGGAATTTTAACCATTCTTTTCGCGTTCCATGAATACTTGCACAGTCTCTAAAGCATCGCTTCCTACGAATCTGGAAGTGAGGCTTTAGCCTCGCCCGAGTGAAAAAATTACTATTATGCTCCCCCTACGATCTATAGTTTATGGAAAATCCAAAAAACAAGAAGCCAGAATTTAATCAAAACAGCTATATTTCGACAATCTAGCTTTCACATCTTTAACCCCCCCCTAAACGGTGCAAAGCC
>JALVRY010000397.1 GCA_027024625.1 Thiotrichaceae bacterium | reverse complement strand
TGTCATGCGAAAAGATGGTCTACCCTATATTACCCACCCTATAGAAGTTGCTCGAATCCTTGCTGATTTACGTATGGATGTGGATGTTATTCGAGCTGCTCTTTTGCATGATGTAGTCGAAGATTGTTCTGAGTATTCGATAGAGGATATTGCCAGTACCTTTAATGATGCTACGGCTAAATTAGTTGATGGTGTAACAAAGCTGGCGTATGAAAAATTCCCAGATAAGCAAGCTGCCTTAATCGCTACTTTTCGTAATTTAATGAAAACAATGACGGATGATTTCCGTGTTGTTTTAATTAAGTTATCTGATCGTTTACACAATTTAAGCACAATGTCTGCTGTGCCAATGAAGACACGTATCAAAAAGGCTAATGAGTCTTTTGATCTTTACATTCCCTTGGCTCGTCGCATGGGGATGAATAAGATGCGTCGTGACCTTCAAGAATTGTCCCTAGATGCTAAATTTCCGTGGCGAGCAGAAATCTTAAGAAAGGCTATTGATTGTTATGTTGATAGAAATATTGAACAACATACTGCCCTTTTAGATGAAATTATTGCCGTTTTTGATGACAAAGGTCTGAATGCTTCCATACTACGATGGCCTAAGAATATCTATCGTTTGTATTCTCGTCTAAAAGAAAAAGGTGAAAAGTTAGATCCAAGGACGGAAAGCTTGGATTTTCGAATGTTAGTATCAACTCGAGCAGAGTGCTATCAGGCTTTGTGTATTTTACATGAATTATATCCTCCGATTGTTGGTACATTTAAAGACTTTATTGCAACACCTAAAATTTACGGTTTTCAAGCATTAGAAACATTCCTGATGACACCCAGTCGTCAAATGATAAAAGTTCAAATACAAACGCAAAATATGCATCAAGTCGCACAGTATGGTGTGGCAGCTAAATGGCGATACCCTGAGTTAAAAGATAGTGCTGATATTCCTCACCGAGCCTTACAAAAATGGCTAAATCAGGTGGATGAAATCTATGAATATGATCTGGATGTCAATGACTTCTATCGTGATATTCAAGCAGAATTATTCTTACAAGAAATTTATGTACTAACGCCTAGAGGTAAAACGATTGAGTTACCATATGGAGCAAATTCCATCGATTTTGCCTATGCAATTCATACAGATTTGGGAAACCATTGTGCAGAAACCCGTGTTGACGGGAAAAAAGTTTCCTTAAAAATGCCATTGTATAATGGTGCAATGGTAAAAATTATTCGTAGTGAAATGGCAAGCCCAAGAGCCTCTTGGTTGAACTCAGTAACTACAGGTAAAGCAACGGCAAGTATTCGTTCATGGTTAAATAAGCGTAAAGAAATTGAGTTTGTTGCTTTAGGTAAGCAAGTATTTGCTTCTGCTTTGCAAGAGTATGAGTTGGAAGAAGCTGATATTGACCCTGATAAATTTGATGCTTTGTTGAAAACCTTAAACATTAACAGTAAAGATGAATTTTGGACGGCTCTTGGTAAGGGGAAACAATGTGGAAGACTCGTGGTACTCCGTTTGTTCAATGAAACAGAGCTTCCTGCTTTGCCAGAAAAAAATAAAACGCCGATGATGATTAGTGGAACGGAGGGCTTAATCGTTACCTTGCAGCCTTGTTGTCACCCAATACCTGATGATCGAATTATTGCAAAATTAAATACAGAAAAGGGTTTGGCTGTACATCGAATAGATTGTCCATCATTACGCAATACTGACATATCGATTGATGATTATTTGGCAGTGTCATGGGCGAAAACAGAGAACGCGTTTTACACAACATCATTAATGATTACCGCAGAAAATGAAATTGGTGTTTTATCCAGTGTGACGGTACTTATGGAAAAGCTTAAAGTCAATATTGAGAATGTTAGTGTTGAAACAGAGAGGCAAGGTACAAAAGTAATTAATTTTACAATACGAGTGCATAACACAAAGCACTTACAAAAAATCATTAATGGTTTGAAGAAAAAAGATGGGATTATCGAGGTTAAACGTCCCTTTTAAAAATTGTTGATGTAGAATGCGGGGGTATTGTTAGCAACAGGCATTTCTAAATCATGGCAAAAGAATATATTTCTACCGATAAAGCACCCCAAGCAATCGGCACATACTCTCAAGCAGTCAAAACAGGTAACACAGTCTATCTTTCTGGTCAAATTCCACTTATCCCTGAAACAATGGAATTGATTAATGACGATATTACAGAGCAAACCCGTCAAGTTTTTCGCAATTTAACCGCTGTTGCTGAAGCCGCAGGTGGTTCTTTTGCTGATATTGTGAAGGTGCATGTATTTTTAACAGACCTTTCACATTTTCCTATTGTAAATCAAGTCATGGAAGAATTTTTTACCCAACCTTATCCAGCCCGTGCTGCCATTGGTGTATCAGAATTACCCAAGGGCGCAAATGTTGAAGTTGATGCAATTATGACACTAGGTGACTAATGACAGAGCAACAAGAAACGCCACAATACCTCGCCGCTGTTGATTTAGGCTCTAATAGCTTTCACATGGTTGTTGCTCGTATTGAAGATGGGCATGTGCATATCCTTGACCGTCTAAAAGAAATGGTACGATTAGGGGCAGGTTTAGATGAGCATAAAAACTTATCCAAAGAATCACGTGAACGAGCACTAGCCTGTTTAGAGCGTTTTGGTGAGCGTGTTAAAGATTTACCCAAAGGAAGTGTGGCCGCTGTTGGAACAAACACATTACGCCAAACTAAAAATTCACGTGGTTTTCTGAAAAAAGCTAAGAAAGCACTGGGACACCCTATTTCAATTATTGCGGGACGAGAAGAAGCCCGTTTAATTTATCTGGGTGTGTCGCATTCACTGGTTGATGAGGAAGGTAAACGCTTTGTCATGGATATTGGTGGTGGTAGTACCGAGCTAATCATCGGTGAAAACTTTGAACCACAACATCTTGAAAGTTTAAGTATGGGGTGTGTGAGCTTGAGCCGACGCTTCTTTTTAGATGGCAGTTTAAAAAAGAAAAACTGGAAGAAAGCTAATACAGCTGCACACCTTGAATTACGACCGATTAAGCGTAGCTATCGTAAAATTGGCTGGAATTCCGCAACGGGAGCATCAGGTACAATCAAAACCGTAGGTAAAGTTGTCGCTACACTGGAGTTAGCCCCTTACGGTATTACGCTTGAAAGCCTGTATAAAATTCGAGATTTAATGATTGAAGCTGGGACTTTAGATGACTTGTCTCTTCCTGGTTTAAAAGATGATAGGAAGCCTGTATTTGCGGGTGGTCTAGCAGTGCTAATTGCTACCTTTGAAGCATTAAAAATAGAAAAAATGCAGGTATCTGATGGTGCTTTGCGAGAGGGACTGATCTACGAGCGATTAGGTCGGATTCAAAGTGAAGATACGCGTCTGAAGAC
>JALVRY010000396.1 GCA_027024625.1 Thiotrichaceae bacterium | reverse complement strand
TAAATCGCCATGTTGGTCAATATTTTTTAGGTTGATCTCAGCTTTAGAAATCATTAAATCAAGCTCTACCCATTCGTAATGAGCAAGTTCTAATAAAAATGCAGGATCCTGTGCTGTGGTTTCATATTCATTTTGAAGAAAAAGTAAAAATTCTTGAGAAATTTCCATAAAATAGGGTGTATGGCTTTCATGGATTTCAAAGAAATTTCGAATTAAGTTTGTCCAAGCCTCTTCTGTGTAAAGTGAATGTAATACAGGGAAACCATTCTCAATAAAACCTCGAATATTGTTAAACAATAATTCACTATAAATTGCCATACGACGGTTTTCGATACCTTCTGGCTTGGCATATTTTTCTGGATTGCGAAGGTGTTTAGTGAAGGCGTATTGATACTTTTGAAATTCAGCTACTTGCATAATTTTAGGCTACAGCAGTGGTTTGTTGATACTGATATTTACTCTGGATGGCTTTGACGTGTTCAACTTCTTTCATCAATACTTCAAGCGGTGGAATATTAAAATCACGCTCAATCATTGTCGGAAATACGCCAAAATTATCATAAGCCACATCTAATAACTCCCATACGGGATCGATAACATCCGCTCCATGCGTATCGACGATAAGATCATCCGCTTCATTGTAATGCCCTGCCACATGGCAATAAGCGATACGTTCACTGGGTAAAGCTTTTAAGAAAGCTTGTGCATCATAACGATGATTGATTGAATTAACGTAAATATTATTAACATCAAGTAATAAATCACAATCAGCTTCTTCGATAACTGCATTGATGAACTCAATTTCTGTTAGTTCATGAGCAACATCCACGTAATACGATGCATTCTCCATTGCAATACGTTGTCCTAATATATCTTGTACCCGCTTGATACGGTTAGCTGTGTAATGAACGGCTTCCTCTGTAAAGGGGATAGGGAGCAAGTCATACAGATGTCCATTATCTGAACAATAACTAAGGTGCTCGCTATAGTACAGAATATTGTATTCTTTCATAAAGGCTTTGATACGCTTGACTAATTCTTCATCCAATGGGGCTGGACTACCAATAGATAGTGATAAGCCATGAATGAGAAAAGGGAAACGCTCAGTTAGCTGACGAAACTGTCGCTCCATTTTTCCGCCAATAGGAATCCAGTTTTCAGGGGCGACTTCCATAAAATCTATGCCATCCGCATGTGATGTTTCAAAATCATCAATAACTTCACGCCGCATTCCAAGCCCTGCACCTGTGACAGGATAATGTGTATTATTGCTCATTGATTCCTCTTCTTCTATGTTTTGCAAGCTAGCTTTTTAATGTAGTAGTCAAAGCCCACGTACTTTCCTGATCCGATAAAGAATAAGACAAGCAACATAATGATATAGGTAACCGCCCACTCAACTCCGTTATTACTGATAATAAAATTACCATTTTCGGTTAACCAATCGTAGTTACCATATTCTTTCAAAATCTCTCTTGCTTTATCTAAGCGTTCAATGGCTCCGAATACTCTTTCATTTGCAAAGGCAGACATAGGATCAGCCACAGCTTGCCACCCGTTTGGTAGATGGACAGTAAATATTGCAACCAACATTGTGATCATTAATGGAATAGAAATCCAGCGAACACCTAGGCCAATTAATAATAAGATTGCTCCAAGCAATTCTGTTCCTGTTGCTAAGCTTGCCATTAGAGTAGGGAAGGGTAGACCAAGTCCCCAATCAGTGTTTCCGAACCATGCAACAGTATCCTCAAAACCTTCTAGTTTATGGCTACCCGCTGTCCAAAAGACAGGCACTAGGTAAAGTCGCAATGCGAGTGGCCCAAGAAAATCAAGAGATTTAAACTTATCAAGAATGCCCTGAGCCCAGCATCCAAATTTTAAAATTACACCCATGACGGTTGTCCTTTGTTATATGAGAGTTGGATATTGTTATTATAATAATTAACTACAGGCAAACACCGAAGAGGTATGCACCTGTGATGAATTTGTTTGGATAATTATCTGTTTTGCAAAATTACTGTAGAGAGCGTTTGTACTGAAACAGAGTCAGCCCAGAATACTTTTACAATCTTCTGTGCTGACTCTTTACACATAAGTCAAGAAGCTTTACTTTTTCTTGTTAGCACCACACTTACCTTCACCACACTTGCCTTCTTTCGCTTTTTTCATTTCTGCTGCATCTAATACACCATCATTATTTGTATCTTTTTTTGCAAACATCGCTTCGTGAGCTGCCATGAATTCTGCTTTGGTGACTTTACCGTCCTTATCCGCATCCATCATTTCCATACCGCACTTACCTTCGCCGCCTTTTCCACCACATTTACCTTCGGCTTCTGCTTTGTCGCCACCACATTTTCCTTCAGCTTTTTTCATATTACCGCCGCAATTACCTTCGGCTTTTGCTTTGTCGCCGCCACATTTTCCTTCAGCACCTTTAGCTCCCATTTGACCTTGAACACCTACTTGGTAGCCACTAGATAGCTGATTCATTTCGAAGGGGTTTGCAGTTGCTGTTGTTGCAACCATTGATCCAGCAAGTGCCGTTGCACCGATTGCTAATGTGAATGCATTCTTGTTTAATTTATGAGACATTTTTACTTCCTTTTGATTTAAGATCATTTTTAAAATTCAGAGCAGATTATCCACTCTTTGATTTGTACACTTCTAGTGCTACAGATTCAGGTTAAACATTAACGTATAATAATTAACAAATTATCGTCCGTTTATAACGATTTCGTAAACTTAAAGACTATGATTACAGAAAAAGATATTCAGAAGCTTATCCAAATTAAGCCTTACAGGACATCGTTTAATCATCATACGATAACTTGCAAAATTTGGATTCCTTTTAGATAAAGAAAAAATAGAAAAACCACTTAGGTGTTTGTTATTTATTAGTATTTATTTGCTAACTCATTGTACATTTAACATAAGCTGCGTCAAGTTTTTCAAAATATTTCAACAATTTGAATTTAGCCACAATCAGAATCGATTGGTACGGGATAAACTTGGATCAAGAGAAACTTTATTTAGGTGGCGTTCAAGCAATGAGAAAATGAGAATGAGACTTTATACCTGTTTTGATAACTAACATCATTAAATTACATCCTGAGTATTAGAAGATTATTGACTATGATCAATAGCTACATAATTGTATTCGAGGTATTGTTATAGCTAGTAACATCCTTAAAACGCTTATAATTCCACAAATATTGCTCTGGTTTTGTTCTAATTAATTGTTCAATAGCCTGATTCATTTTTGCTACATCATCTTTTAATAAAGTGCTTTTTGACAAAACATCAACAGGCTTAAAATTCAACTCATAACCCTGCCCTTTGCTTAATCGCCGTGCCCAAGTCATTATTACCCTGGCATTGTTTTTTCTAACAAGCTTAACAAGCAGCGTCATTGTAATCACCTCATGTCCAAAAAAAGGGGCTAATACACCGCCTTTTGAACTTGGGCGTTGATCTGGTAAAATAGCGATCAGTTGCCCTTTTTTTAAGGCTCTCTGGAGTTTTAATACGCCTCTTTTATTAGCAGCCACCATAGTTAAATTTTGCTGCTCGCGCAGAGACAATAATAAATCGTTTTGTTTTTTATTCTTCAACTCTTTATACATAAAAGTAACAGGCTTCTTTAGTGAAATAACACGTCCTGTAATTTCCCAACAACCAAAGTGTGGCACTAACAAAATGGTTTTTTGCTCACTACTAAGATGTTCAATGCCATTAATTTTCGTAATATATTTGGCATTATGTTCAAAACTGTTACACCAAATAAAACCTGACTCAATCAACCCTTTTCCTATTTCAATCAGTGATTTTTTAACTAATATTTGCTGTTCAGATTTGCTCATCTCAGGAAAACATAATTCAATATTTCTACGTACCACTGATTGCGAACGTGTATTCAAAGAATATGTTACCAATCCAATCACTTTACCCACGAAATGATTCAATCTAAGTGGCATTTTTGAAAATAAAATAAGAATAAATTTAATCATCTATCACCTCGTGTACTATCAATTTTGTTGCACTATACAAATCCCCCACCTAGAGTAAGCCTTTCGCTACATTCAACTTTCTTGTTTACACAAAGCTGGAAAGAAAAGCGCCAAGGGAATATAAATTTGACAGGCATATTTCCTTGCCCAATATACTGCATAGGTTAAAGTTTTCGAGTATTTGGGAAGCTTGTAAACGCCTATTCAAAGCATCAGGACAGACTCAGCCAATTTCAGAATGTGTGAAAACTTAAGCATAATCACTTAACCATTATATAAAACGGGTATAAACCTGTAGTGAGCATGACATTCTGGTATTTTAGAGAATGCCTACAAAACACAGCTTTAACTCACTACGTTAATCGTGCCACCCCAGTTTAACAGGTTAGATTTCTTTAACTAGATGGGATATGTAATAGAAAGAGCAACAATTTAATACAAGCTTTTACGTTGATATAAGACATTTGAACAGTTGGTATGTGACTTGCCTTTACGTTACTATGGCCTCCAATTAACAAACTACATGGGATCTTTGCACGAAAAAATGGCGAGAAAAAAAACGACAGGCTTGCAAGTATATCGCAGATTAATCTCATACTCTCTGTATTATTGGCACTATCTAGCCATTGCAATTGTCGGTATGGTCATTAGTGCAATTACTCAACCTTTGTTTGCATGGATACTAGGTCCTTTATTAGATAAAGCAATATTGCATCATGACCCCGAGGTTATTGCTTGGCTGCCTCTGGGTATTTTGGCAATTTTTTTGTTGCGAGGCGTTGCCATGTTTCTATCGAGCTACTACATGGGCTTAGTCGGTAGGATTATCACTAAAAAACTCCGTAACGAAGTTTTCACTCATATGTTATACATGCCGATTCGTTTTTTCGAAAAACGAACATCAGGTAGTTTACTGGCTTATATCAATTATTATACCGAACAAATTGCAAATACCAGTGTTCGAGGCTTAACCACATTGGTACAAGATTCTGTCACAGTTATTGGCTTACTTGCCCTAATGTTTTATCAAAATTGGCTATTGGCTCTTAGTATTCTTATTATTTTTCCTATCATTGGGCTTATCATAAACTTTGTTTCTAAACGATTGAGACATCTCAGCCACAATGAGCAAGACTCTGTTGGTGATATTACACATATCGCAAGTGAAATGATTCACGGTTACAAAACTATTCGTATTTTCAATGGTAATGATTATGAGTCTAAACGTTTTGATCATGCGAATGAAAAGAATATGGCGTTTCAAATGAAACGTCTGATTACTGAGTTACTTAGCACTCCCATTATTCAGTTCATTGTTGCAGTCGCTCTAGCAATGATGATTTATATCGCAACACTTCCTGAAACATTGGAAACACTATCTCCGGGGAGTTTCATGTCATTTATTATGTCAATGATCATGCTACTACCTCCTATCAAAAGTCTTACTCAGCTGAATGCACAACTTCAAGGCGCAATTGCTGCTGGAGAAAGTATTTTTGAATTGCTGGACAGCCCAACGGAAACGGATACAGGTACTAAAAAAATCGACAATTGCCAAGGACAGGTTAGCTTTACTCACGTTTCTTTTTCATATCAAGGTACAAATAGGCAAGCTCTAAATGATATTAATTTTGTTGTTCAGCCCAAAGAAACCATTGCAATTGTAGGAAAGTCCGGCAGTGGAAAAACCACCTTAGTCAATTTATTACCACGTTTTTATGATATTCAAGAAGGTGAAATTACAATTGATAATATATGTATATCCGATATTCAACTATACAACTTACGTAAAAATATTGCTTATGTCGGGCAAGATATTGTTTTATTCAACGATAGCATACGAAATAACATCGCTTATGGTGATATGAAAAAATTACCCTTAGAAAAAATAAAAAAAGCAGCTCATGCAGCTCATGCCTTGGAGTTTATAGAAAAATTACCTGATGGTTTTGATACAGTAATCGGTGATAATGGTGTACTGCTATCAGGAGGGCAAAAGCAACGTCTTTCTATTGCTCGTGCAATATTGTCACCAGCCCCTATTCTTATTCTTGATGAGGCCACATCCGCTTTGGATACAGAATCCGAGCGGCATATCCAAGTTGCATTAGATGAACTCTTAAAAAGTCGAACTACCTTTGTGATTGCACATCGCTTATCTACTATTGAAAATGCAGACAGGATATTTGTCATGGAAGAAGGTGAAATAATTGAGCAAGGAAATCATCATGACTTACTTAAATTAGGTGGCAAGTACGCGTCCTTACACAAGATGCAATTTAATGAGGTCGCTCAGGTGAAAGGTCTATGATATTCTGCACCGCTTTAAACTAGTAAACTGATCGTGGAGTGTTACTTATTGTGTATCCTAGCAGAGACATTAAATGAAGAACCGTATTCTTCTAATAAAGCTGTTAAGTATTAGCGCCCTCGGAATATTGCTAATCTCAGATTCTGCTTATCTAAAAGGCTCTGCTGTTCATTTACTAATGTCGTTATCAGGGCTAATTCTTTTGGCTATAGCTATATTTGGGCGTACATGGGCTGCTGCCTTTATTTCAGGAAAAAAAAATATTTCTTTAGTCACAAGCGGTCCTTATTCTATAACACGTCATCCACTTTATTTCTTTAGTTTACTAGGGTTTATTGGAGCAGGCTTATCTTTTAGTTCTTTGTTCGCAGTTATTATTTTTATTTTTATTTTTTTGTTAACACATTACCAAACGATCATTAAAGAAGAAAATCAGCTCTGTATTATATTTGGTAGTGACTATGATACTTATAAGAAGAAAGTTCCATGCCTTACTCCAAATTACAAGTTATTGAGTAACCCAAACAATCTTGTATTTTCTCCAAAAAAGTTTACTAAATCAGTATTTGAGTCATCATTAATCATTATTGTGTACCCTGTAGCTCAACTTATAGATTGGTTACATGTGAACTCATATCTACCGGTTGTATTTCGGGTGTATTAAAAATGAATAGGATAAACACAAAATATACTTTAAAAATCAAACAAGTATTGCAATATCAACAAAGACACTATAAATGATATTTAACAATAATACTCCCACATTATTGAGTAGTAAGCCTTTGAATGCCGCACGTTTTGCAGTATTTTCTCTTGTGCTTGGTATATTTTTTTCAACGGCTTTAATGAGCCTCAGTGAAGTGATTATTTTACTAATGTGTATAACATTGGCAATAGGAGGGGGGAGCCTTAGGGAGCAGCTCAAACTTAGTTTTAGATTTCCAATGGTAAAGGCAGGCTTAGCTTTGTTGCTACTCATCTTTTTGTATGGCTTTATATCTGAAGCTTCTGTCTCTTCAGCAATGAAACACTTTATTAAATATCGTGAACTATTTTTACTACCATTATTAATTTTTGTCTTAAACGATATACACTGGAAAAAAATTATCTATACAAGTTTTTTAGTTGGCATGGTACTTGTCTTAACACATTCATACCTTCAATTTTTTGACTTAGTACCAAACTCAACATCACTTGATGAACAGAATACATCGACCGTAGGTCGCATTGCTGGTGCAATAATGCTAGCTTTCACATGCTTTGCCTTTTTGGAAGAGGCTTTACGTAACAAAAGAACCTATCAATTCTGGCTTTGGTTTAGCTTATTTTTATTGGCATCATTTGCTCTACTTTACTTTTATAATGGGCGTACAGGAATTCTGATCTATTTTGTCCTACTGATTCTCTGGGGCTTTCGCTTTTTAGGTATAAAAGGGGTATTGGTAACCGCCTTATTGGTATGCGGTTTGTTCTTTTCCCTTTATCATACATCACCTACAGTTAAAAACCGTATTGATGCAACAAATCAACAAATTCATAGCCTAGTGAGTTCAAATATTGCTCCAGACGACCCTACTCGTGTTGGAATTTACTCCAGTACACAAAATTTAATACAAAAACATTCCATGAAACGTGCTCTTATCGGTGGGGGTACGGGAAGCTTAGAATATGAGTCCACTCAAAACGGTTATAATTTTAAAAACCCACATAATGAATATGTACTGATATATTTTGAAAATGGTATCGCTGGGCTTATCTTACTGATTTTATTTTTAACTTTAGTATGGAGACAAGCTGCTCAATTAGATGAACATGAAAAATGGCTACTTAGAGCTTTAGTGGTGACTTTTAGCGTCGGTAGTTTGCTCAATTCTCTATTATTGGATAATAGAGAAGCCCACTTCTTTATTCTACTCATTGCCACATTATTACCTGTATATTCACAACAAGATAGCTAGATGCAAGTTTCCGTTATTATAACAACTTATAATCGTCCTAAAGCACTCGATATTGCTCTTAAAAGTTTACAACAACAGACACATAAAAACTTTGAAGTTCTTGTTGCAGACGATGGCTCTGAGGCTGATACAAAAGCTATTATTGAGAAATACGCCAATCATATTTCCTTGAAACATATCTGGCAGGAAGATAATGGCTTTCAAGCAGCCGCTATTCGAAACAAGGCTGCTGCTCAAACATCTGGTGAGTATTTAATTTTTATGGATGGTGATATCGTTGCTTTTCCTGATTTTATAGAACAACATATTCTATTAGCTGAGTTAGGTTGGTTCGTTGCAGGGAATCGCATTCTACTAAATGAGCAACTGTCCACAGACTGGGAGATAGCTAATAATAACCCTTTATCATGGCATAAATTTGATTGGTTAAAAGCTCGCTACCATCAATCAATCAACCGCTTACTGCCTTTAATAAAACTATCACCAAATGCTAAATGGAGGAAAAAAAGTCCTACTCAGTGGAAAGGTGCAAAAACCTGTAATTTAGCTGTCTGGAAGAAGGACTTCATAGATATAAATGGCTTTGATGAATCTTATCAAGGCTGGGGGCATGAAGATGCAGACTTGGCAATTCGTTTAATTCAGAATAAAACATACCGTAAAGACGGGCGTTTTGCAGTCCCTGTGCTACATCTATGGCACCCTGAAAATTCACGGCATAATGAGCAAGAAAATTGGCAACGCTTGCAACATCAAATAAGCAAAACATCAACCACATGGGCAAATAAGGGGGTAGATCAATACCTTTGATGTATTGAAAGCACAATGAATACTCAATTTTTACACCCCCGCTACTGGTTAACTTGGCTTGGTCTTGCCTTACTGCATTTAATTGTTTTTTTGCCTTGGAAAATACAAATGAGCTTTGGACATGGCTTAGGGCTATTGATGTTCTATTTATTAAAAAAGCGACGCTCTATTGCTTGTATTAACTTGGACTTATCCTTCCCTAATCTTAATAAAGAACAACGTAATAAATTATTAAAGCAACACTTTATTTCATTGGGTAAATCTGTATTCGAAACACCAATAGCATGGTGGGGAAAGCAGTCTCAACTTAAAAAGCGAAAACAAGTTAATGGATTTGAACACTTGCAGGAAGCTATTAATCAAAATAAAGGCATTGTTCTACTGAGTGCTCATTTCACCAGCCTAGAATTAGGTGGTCGGTTATTAGCAATGGATTTGCCTTTACACGTTATTTACCGCCCCCACCAAAATATTTTACTGGATACTATCGTTGCTAATGCACGATCCAAACAATACGGAAGAGCTATTTCTAAAAATAATATCCGAGCAATGATTCAGAGCTTAAAACAAGGAAATATGATCTGGTACGCGCAGGATCAAAATCCAAAAGGGCTAAAAAATAGAGTTTATAGTCCTTTTTTTGATGTACCCATACCCACCAATACCGCCTTATCACGCATTGCAAAGATTAGTGGTGCAGCAGTCATTCCATTTTTTACCATTAGAGAGAAAGAAGGCTATCGTCTGATCTTTTTACCAGCACTAAAAAACTTCCCTAGTGGTGATGAACTTGCTGACGCCAATCTAATTAATCACACCATTGAGGAGCAAATAAGAAAATACCCAGATCAATATTTATGGGTACATAAACGCTTTAGAGATACTCCCGATGGCGGCAATCGCTATGAGCAATATACTGGTTCTTGCTAAAAACCAAATTAGAATTGGAAGCTATTAACCCCCTAAGTAGGAGTGGATAATTAATTTAACAAAATTTGCGAAGGATATTTTTTGATATTCAAGTCATTGTCGAAGAA
>JALVRY010000395.1 GCA_027024625.1 Thiotrichaceae bacterium | reverse complement strand
CCATCTAATCAAATAGCAGCCACATCACCATCCATTTCCCCTGCTTCTGATTTAAGCGCAAGAGATAGACTTAATCCCGAAGATAAAAAGAAAAAAGAGGGGCTAGATAAGATGGCAGAACTAGATCAAATTATTGAAGATAATATTACAAATGGGGAGGAAGATACTCGCCCTACTTTTGACTATCACGTAATCCTTCCTACACTTGATGTCGAAGTTCCTGTTGCTCGCCCCACAGAGCAAAGAGATAGGTCATCTAGCCATAATCACAAGAAAACAGACAAAGAGAAAAGCAAGAAAAAGAAGAGTAAAACAGAGAAAGTAGCAATAGAAAAAATAACCAAACCTGGTAATTATGTTATTCAAGTTGGCGCATACAAGAGAAAATCAGACGCAAAGAAAATGAAGAAAAAAGTAAGCTCTTTAGGAATAAACGCTTACGTAGAAACCGCAACAGCTAAAGGTGCAACGTGGCACCGTGTTCGCATTGGTCCATTATCAGACTTGAATAAAGTCAATAAAATCCGAAGCCAACTTTCTGCAAAAGGCATTGCGTCGTTTCAAAAGTCAGTGAGGTAACTTTTATCCCTACAACATCCATATTTTTTTCCTAAATATGGATGTTATAGTTGGGATTAGCTAATTGGCAAACCAATCACTAAAGCTTCTAACAGCGCTTTTTGTGCATGCAGACGATTTTCTGCCTCATCCCATACTACGCTTTGCTTACCTTCCAATACTTCTGCTGTTACTTCTTCTTCTCGGTGAGCGGGGAGGCAGTGCATAAATAAAGCATCTGCATTTGCTTGTGCCATTACAGCTGCATTCACCTGATAACTTGCAAAGGCTGCCTCACGAATTTTCTGTTCTTCCTCTTGTCCCATGCTCGCCCAAACATCAGTAACAATAAGATCACTGCCTTTTGCTGCTAACATTACATCACGATGGATAGTGATTTGATCACCAAGCTCATCTTGCAACTCCTGATCAGGGTCATAACCCTCTGGACAAGCGATATTAAGATGAAAATCAAATTGGCGAGCTGCATTCATCCATGAATGGCACATATTATTTCCGTCACCAATATAGCTTACTGTTTTACCTTTGATACTTCCTCTGTGCTCAACATAAGTCATCATATCAGCCAGTAGCTGACAAGGATGATAGCTATCCGTCAATGCATTGATAACAGGTACTTTTGAATATTCAGCAAACTTTTCTACAGTATCGTGCCCAAAAGTACGAATCATCACAACATCAACCATACGTGAAATAACACGAGCCGCATCTTCGATAGGTTCACCACGCCCCAGCTGTGTATCATTTGGCGACAAAAACATAGCATGACCACCTAGCTGGGTCATACCTGCCTCAAACGATACACGAGTACGCGTAGAGGACTTCTCAAAGATCATTGCTAATGTCTGATTTTTCAGTGGCTCATATTGCTTACCTTGTTTCCACATGGTTTTTAATTCAATGGCTCGCTGAATTAATTGGGCTAACTCAGCTTTGCTGAAATCCATTAATGTTAGGAAGTGTCTTATTTTTGTTGACTGGATATTACTCATTTTATTTCCTTAGCTATGCCAGTGCAGCCTTAATTAGTTTACTTATAATTGTGATAACAGTATTTACTTCTTCTTTTGATATAACCAAGGGAGGCAATAAGCGGATCTTGTTAGGTGCAGTCATATTAATCAAAACGCCCTGCTCCAATGCTTGTAATACCAATTCAGGACAATCTTTATTGAGCGTAAGTCCAATCATTAAACCTTTGTTACGAATATCTGTAACACCTGCAACTCCCTTCAAAACTTCTTGGAACTGTGCTTTGAAATAGTCACCTAATTCAGCCGCTGCTGTCGCCAGATTTTCTTTTTCCATTACATCAATAACAGCCAAACCTGCACGACAAGCCAGAGGGTTTCCACCAAATGTTGAGCCATGACTACCTGGTTTAAATGTGTCTACTGCTTTGCCTGCTGCTAGACAAGCGCCTATTGGCATACCATTTCCCAACGCCTTAGCTAAGGTCATGACATCTGGCTTAGTATTACTATGCTGGAAAGCAAACCACTCGCCCGTTCTGCACATTCCTGTTTGGATTTCATCAAGCATCATTAACCAGTCATGCTCATCACATAACTCACGCAGTTGAGGCAAATAATCATCCGCAGGAATATTAACTCCGCCCTCCCCCTGCACAGGCTCTACAAGAATAGCGACAATATTGCGATTACCTTTTGCGATCTTTTTAATACCCTCGATGTCATCATAATCCACTCGAATAAAGCCTTGAACCAAGGGAGAAAAGCCAGCTTGTACCTTGCGATTGCCTGTAGCAGAGAGCGTTGCTAATGTTCGACCATGAAAGCTACCGCAGGCAACAATAATTTCTGGTACATCAATACCTTTATTTTTCCCATAGAGCCTTGCAATCTTAATCGCTGCTTCGTTAGCTTCTGCACCAGAGTTACTGAAAAATACTTGATCCATCCCCGAAAGCTGACATAGCTTTTCACCCAATGATTCCTGATGTTGATAAAGATTAGAGGTGTGCACTAAATTATTTGCTTGATCACAAATTGCATCAGCAACTTCACGTCGAGCATGACCTAGACTACACACTGCAATGCCAGAGATAGCATCGATATATTCTTTACCGTTGTCATCCCATAGTTTACACGCCTCACCCCGTTCAAATGTTACGGGTAAACGTGCGTATGTATTCATCAGTGCATCAGACATGATTCACTCTCCTTTGAAATACAAAAAGGCAGCGATTGCTGCCCTTTTATCAATTATCGACCTAAAATCGAAACCTTTATGGAAAATAAGAGAAAAAGCTCTCAATGGGTTAATAATCTAACTATTACCCACTGATTTTTTAGAATAAATCTAGAAAATTAGACTCTTCCCATTCTCATACAAAACTATCTAAGAATTTATTTAATTTAATTAAGTACTTAACTCGGTCTTAGCGTAAAAAAACGGGGGATAATACAGAAAAACACCAATGAGGTCAAACAGCCAAAGCTTTCTCTGTCAAGAAATAAATTAAGATTTTGTTAATATTTTCTAAGTTTAAGCTTATTTTTCACTTGGAATATTGTCTTTAACTGTATCTGCAATCGCCTTAGAGTCAACATCATGCGGCATTGTCTTCACTAAATCACCCTTTGAATCTATCACATAAAAATATGCGGAATGATCAATAAGATTTACTTTTTTATTGTTACTATTAACACGATGATAATGAACCCCATAGCGCTTCGCAATTTTCTTTAGTGCCGCAGCATCAACCGTAGCACCAATAAAACTACCATGATAATACTGGACATATTCTTTGATTTTATCCACTGTATCATGTTCTGGATCAAGGCTGATAAAAATCGTTTTTA
>JALVRY010000394.1 GCA_027024625.1 Thiotrichaceae bacterium | reverse complement strand
TGGGCAGATTTTAACCTCAGGAAAACGACTCATGACTTGATCAGAGTTTCCTTAAGTACAGGCAGCTATTAACAATAACAGCCGAAGACAACAAACCAAGAGGAAATTATAATGAAAAAAGCACTAGCTATCGCATCAATCCTAAGTATTGTATCAGTACTAGGTATTACAACTTCATCCACACCTGCCCAAGCAGCACCCAAAAGTTATGTGCTAATGTGCAAAGGTGGTGCAGGAATGTCACTGGACTATAGAAGCACTGGAGATACGCTTATCGTCAACTTTAAAGCGGGTACAAGTTCTGGGGAAAATGGTGTTTCTCCTGGTAGCTGTACATGGGTTGATCGTGGTTTTAGATCAGGTGAACCTAAGCGTTTATGTCAATACGGTGTAAATGATCTACGATTTATTATGAATTCAAGTAATAAAGTGACCAGACTGACATCATCTAAAGCACCTTATGTAAAAAGAATTAGAAGCGGAAGTTCTTTCCAAGTACGCGCTTATAACGATGGTAGCTGCATGAAAGTTACTAGCCCAGGTGTATAAGTTCTGCCGTTATTACTAGTATTCCAACAATGTTGTTGGAGTACTGGTTGCTAAACCACATTGTCTAAGCAGCAATCTTATAAAATCAATAAATTTGCTTAGACAATGTTGGTAACTTCGATGCTTATGTAAGTAGGAGTGCACAATTAATCTAACAATTTACTAGTACAGTGAACGGTGATTACGGCAAATAACTCTGGCGAGGATAAATTCTTGAGAACAAGGCATCATGACGAGTCATAGCAGAGCTATGGGGAGGAATGATAACGCCGTTATCAAGGATTTAGACCGCCAGATTATTAGTCGTAATTGCTGTTTACTGTATTAGCAATAATCCACCCATCCAGAGCAGTTAAACCATGCCCCTTATTCGTAGGAAAAATAGCTGAACGACCTTTTAGGGCAAACACATGATTCATGTTTTGGCTGTAAGGTGGGACAACATAGTCATATTTCCCAGGTACCACCTTAGCATTTTTACGTATAATCGATAAGTATGAAATATTAGGATGTACTTGGTGATTTAACCAATACAAAAAGCCTGAAGGTCTTTCTGGCTTTAGTTCTGCAAAAAGTTGTTTTGATTTTTTTATAACATCGTTTCCCGCCACTTTTGCCATTTCATCAGCTGGTGTTTTTGTAAATAGATGGGCATATTTAGCTAAGGATGTACCTAAGTGCGGACTAGCAATAGAGATCAATGCATTAATCGGTACAGTTGTATTTGTCACCAAGAAATAACGTGCAACAACACCACCATTAGAATGCGCCGCGATAGACAAGGGCTGTTGTCTTGCGATAAAAATCGTATTCAAATACACAGATAGTATCTGACCTTGTTCAGCAATTGGTTTTGTCCACGGCAGCTCTACTGTATAAAAAACATCCCGATCTAATGGTGCAACTGTTGCGGGGTATTTTACAACACCGTATTGATTTATGGTCAATGCTCCCCCATCTACCCAGTTATTCTGTTGCAGAGCCGTTGAAACACCTTTGTTTCGCCAGCTCATACCATCTTCCATGTAACCGTGAACTAACACTAATGTTTTGGCAAAAAGTAAGCTAGGCGAAAAAAGTAATAATAATATAAAGGCAATTGTTTTCATTTTTAGGATACCCTCAATCTATGACAATTCAATGTGTTGCATTTGATCTTGATGATACTTTATGGGCATGCCACCCTGTTATCCAGCGTGCTGAAAAAAAACATTATGATTGGCTAGACAGGCATTACCCCAAAATTACACAACATTATTTGTTTGATGATTTTATGGAAAGTCGTAATACGTTTATGGCAAATAATCCTGATCTTGTCCATGATTTGACTCAACTTCGCAAAGATTGGCTACGTGGCTTTGCCAAGCAATTTAACTATGATGAAAAAATGGTCGAATCTGCTTTTCGTACTTTTTGGCTAGCACGTAATGAAGTGGAATTTTATGACGGAGCCTTGAATATACTCGACAAGCTATCGAAACGATTTTCACTAGGCGTGATCAGCAATGGTAATGCGGATGTTCATCACATAGGTGTTGGCAACTTATTCGACTTTACCGTGTCTTCAAGGGAGGCAGGCGTTGCAAAGCCTCATCCTGATATTTTTCAACTTGCTTTGGATAAGGCGGGTATCAACAACGCAAAAGAAGCTGTTTATGTAGGAGACAATCCAGTCTGTGATATCGAAGGTGCTAACCAAGCAGGCTGGCATTCAATCTGGTATAATCCGAGCCGAAAAAAATGGCAAGGCAAAGGAGAGCCGAGTCAAGTCATTACAAATTTAAATGAGTTGGAAGCTAAAATTAAGCTACTATAACGGTTATATACATATAATCGGCTCATTTTTATAACTTCAGAATGTCAGAATGGGAAGTATTAGGCTTAAATCTGAATTTCTTTCTAGGGTAAGAAAGCAAACACAATACGATTACTACATCTAATAACAATAATTCCACGTTTCTCTCAAGGATGAGAAGCAGAAACAATCCGAAATAATCAATTATGCTACATAGTCAAATAGTTAACACAAAGTTACGTACACGCGATGACTGGGTCAAACGCTTTTGGATTTCTGGCTCAGAGGAAGATTACGAGCGAGTCAGTGATGCTGTTGATAGCGTTCTGCACCTTGGCGAATTAACACGTAATGACACACTACCTAACAGCCTTGATGTTGCTGAAATTCTACATGGATTACAGGTTGATCAAGAAATTCTGCTTGCAGCTCTTCTCAGTGATTATCGTTTTATCGATCACATTAAACTAGATAAAATTGAAGAGGGTTACGGTAAACGTATTCGTAATCTTATTAATGGTGTTCACCAACTACACACCTTCGTTAACTGTCGTGTAGATAGTCAACTCAATGCTCCTGAGCAGGCAGAAAGCCTGCGTCGCATGTTACTGACCATGTCAACTGATGTCCGAGCCGTGCTAATTAAGCTCGCGTGGCGTTTACAACACTTACGTATTTTGGGCAATTATGACAATGAATATCGTGTATGGATTGCACAAGATTCCTTAGATATTTTTGCTCCACTGGCAAATCGTTTAGGCGTTAACCAGCTAAAATGGGAAATGGAAGATCTCGCCTTTCGTTATATTGATCCCGTTAATTATAAAAAAGTTGCCAAAGAACTCCAATCCCGGCGTGTTGAACGTGAAACATTTATTGATACTTTTGTTTCTAGCATTAAAACACTGCTGAAAGCTCATGATATCGATGCAGAGGTGTATGGTCGACCTAAGCACATCTACAGTATTTGGAAAAAAATGAAGCGTAAGGATGTGTCTATTGACCAACTTTACGATCTACGAGCTGTGCGTATTACTGTCGATGCCCATGTTGATATCTGTTATCGAATTTTGGGGTTAATCCATAAAAAATGGCATCACAAAAAAGAAGAATTTGATGATTACATCGCCAACCAAAAACCCAACGGTTATCAATCAATTCATACTGTTGTTGTCGGACCAAACGGTAAATATGTAGAAGTACAAATTCGTACAAAAAAAATGCACATGATGGCGGAACTCGGTGTAGCTGCTCATTGGCGATATAAAGAAGGTGGCTCACAAGATAAAGCGATGGAAAAAGCAATCGCCTCCTTACGCCATTTACTTGATACAAAGAGTAGTGGCACTCAATTATTAGAGGATTTTCACACAGAAATTTTTTCTGATCGTGTATTTGTATTAACACCTAAGGGCAAAATTATCGAGCTACCAAAATGCTCAACACCCTTAGACTTCGCTTATGCGGTACATACATCGGTAGGGCATCGCTGTCGAGGTGCTTTAATTAATGGTGTTATGGCAACACTCAACTACGTTCTACAAAATGGTGACCAAGTTGAGATTTTAACGGGTAAAGAAGAACGTCCAAAACGTGATTGGATGAATAAGTTACTAGGCTATGCCTGCTCTCCTCGTACACGTACAAAAATACGTCATTGGTTTCACCAGCAAAATCATGAAGAAAATTACCGTGAAGGAAAAGCTCTGTTTTTACAAGAGCAGCACCGCCTTGGTGTTGGTAAACTCACGGCAGAAGACTTAGCTAAACAATTTAAGAAACAAGATAAGCGTGACTTTTTAATCGCCTTAGGGCGAGGAGACATCAGTGTTAATCAACTGATTGATGCGATGATTGTCCCTGAAGTGGAAGAATTGGATAATATTCCCTTACGTGAATTACCGGAAGGTGATAGCTCACGCAGTCACGGTATTATTGTCAACGGTGTTGGTGATCTACTGACACAGCTCTCCATTTGCTGTAAGCCTGTTTTTGGTGATCCCATCACTGGTTATATAACAGTTGGGCGTGGTGTCACTATCCACCGACAAGACTGCTCAAATATTATAAATATGTCCGAAGAACAACAGAAGCGTCTTGTTGATGTACAATGGGATACTGAGAGTAGCATCTACGCTGCAGATATCACTGTTATCGGCTATAACTTACCGGGTTTATTACGCAACGTAGCGGATGTTGTGACTCAAAAACGGATCAATCTTGTACAAGTTGTCAGTAAACCTGGCACTGAGCCCAACACCTCTGTTATCCAAATGACGATACAGATAGAGGATAAATACCAGCTGGGTGAAGTATTAGATCGTATCGCACAACTACCGAATGTTATTGATGCCAAACGTGTAACTTAAGTAGGAGTGCACAATAAATTTAACAATTTACTGGTCTATTTTCCGCTATTCAAGCCATTATCTCAGTCGCGTAGCACGGCTATGCTTCTTCGATAATGACTTGAATAACAAAAAATATCCTTCGCAAATTTTGTTAAATTAATTATGCACTCCTACTTAGTGCTTATGCAATATAGGTTTGCAAAAGCACTAAGTTGATGTACTAATTGCTCTATCTTATTCCCAGTTCAAAGCCCCACCTGTTTGATACTCCGTTACCCGCGTTTCGAAGAAGTTCTTTTCTTTACGCATATTGGCTTGTTCTTCTAGCCACGGTAGACGGTTTTCTGCTCCGGGGAAGGGTTCTTCATCTAAACCAAGTTGTCTAGCTCTGCGATTTGCAGTAAAGCGGAATTGCTCGGTGTGATCTTCAAAAGAATAGCCCAGTATTGGATCTTTTAAGATATAACCAGCATAGGTTGATTCTGCTGCTTCGGATTCATCCCACATATTGCGGATTTTCTTTGGGTCTAGGGTGAGGTTTTCTTCGCGAATAATTTGTTTAACGACACGGATACCAAATGAGGCATGCATTACTTCATCACGCATAATGTATTGTAATTGTTCCGCTGTACCTTTCATTAAACCGCGACGCTGTAATGCAAAAATTGGGCTGAAACCATTGTAGAACCAACAGCCTTCAAATATGGCTGCAAAAAACATATAGGACATAACAAAGGTTTCTAAATTATCTCTGTCCTTAAGGTCAATATCGGATTGCATCACAGCATCTAAACGCTGGTTTGCCATATGAATTTTACCGTAGATTTCCGGCACAGTACGGTAACGATTATAGATTTCACCCTGATCTAAACCAATACTTTCAATACAATGTTGATATGTCCATGTATGTAACGATTCTTCATAAACTTGGCGTGCTTGATAGATTTGTAGCTCTGGTGCTGTCATTTTCTCCATTACGGCTAAACCAATATTTCGCATTGCCATAATGTCGGACGTGGTGAGATAAGAAAGCACATTCTCGTACACGTGCTTTTCTTCTAGCGTTAGATTCAGATTGTAATCTTTAATATCCTGAGCCATATTGATATCTAATGGCGTCCAATGATTTTTATTGGCATTAAGGAAAAACTCCCACGCCCACGGATACTTAAACGGAGCAAGCTGATTCACGTCTGTCATGCCATTGATCACACGCTTATCTTCAGCTCTTACAGGTTCAGCATTAAGTGGCGGTAATTCAATTTCTGGCATAGCCAATTGCTCTGGAATTACATCTGTTTCAACCGCGTGTAGCTGAGGTTTTTCTTGTTCTGTTGTTACTACATCTGCTTGTTTATCATCTGAAGTAGGGGTAGGTGTTGGTACAGGTTTAAGTACAGCTGGTGCTGATAATGGATCATCCCAATTTAACATTTTATATTCCTATATCTGGCTCTTCAGCATATAAGGTTTATCCTTATATGCTGAAAATAGTTTTTCTATCTTATTGGCAAGCATCGCAGTCAGGATCAAGTATCGAGCAAGCTTTTGGGGCTTCTAATCCCACTGATTCTGATATTGCTTGATCATCAGTGCTTCTTTCTGTGGTTTTTTCCATATGCGTTGCACCCATTGAACGTAGATAGTAAGTTGTTTTTAGACCACGCACCCATGCCAGTTTGTAGATGTTATCCAGCTTTGAACCAGAAGGTTCTGACATGTAAAGATTCAATGATTGACCTTGGTCTATCCATTTTTGACGGCGACTTGCAGCTTCGACTAACCAGCGTGAATCCATCTCAAATGCTGTCGCATATTTGGCTTTCAAATTATCGGGAATACGGTCAATGGCTTGCAAACTACCATCGTAATATTTGAGATCATTAATCATTACATCATCCCAGACACCAAGCTCTTTTAGATCATTAACCATGTAAGCATTAATAACCATAAATTCACCTGAGAGATTCGATTTAACAAACATATTTTGATACGTCGGCTCAACCGATTGACTTACGCCACAAATATTAGAAATCGTTGCCGTTGGCGCAATTGCCATGACATTTGAGTTACGCATACCGGTAGATTTAATTTTCTCACGCAGGCTATCCCAATCTAATGTTTGAGACTGATCAACTTGGATGTAGCTACCACGCTCTTCAATAAGGTTATTGAGTGAATCAATTGGTAAAATACCTTTTGACCAAAGCGAACCTTGGAAAGTTGAATATGAGCCACGCTCAGCTGCTAGGTTATTTGATCCTTTAATCGCAAAGTAAGATAAAGCCTCCATGCTACGATCTGCAAAATCAACAGCAGCTTCCGAAGCATACGGAATATCCTGCTTGTATAGCGCATCTTGGAAACCCATCATGCCGATTCCAACAGGGCGATGACGGATGTTAGAACGACGAGCTTGTGGCACGCTGTAGTAATTATAATCAATAACATTATCAAGCATACGCATAGCAGTAGTAATGGTACGTTCCATTTTCTCCATATCGATGCCATCAGCCGTTGTATGAGCTGCGATATTAACAGAGCCTAGGTTACATACTGCAATTTCATTTTCATTGGTGTGTAACATGATCTCAGTACAAAGATTTGAGCTATGCACCACGCCAACGTGTTGATTACTGTAACGAATGTTACAAGGGTCTTTAAAGGTAATCCAAGGATGCCCCGTCTCAAATAACATGCCTAGCATCTTTCGCCAAAGTTCTAAGGCTTTAATGGTTTTGAATAGTTTTATTTCACCACGAGCCGCTTTCTCTTCATAGTATTGATATTTTTCTTCAAAGGCTTTGCCGTATAGATCATGTAACTCTGGTACCTCATCAGGCGAAAATAGTGTCCATTCTTTTTCTTCTGCAACACGCTTCATAAACAAATCAGGAATCCAATTTGCAGTGTTCATATCATGGGTACGGCGACGCTCATCACCTGTGTTTTTGCGCAGTTCTAAGAATTCTTCAACATCGATATGCCATGTTTCTAAATAAGCACAAACAGCACCTTTACGCTTACCGCCTTGATTAACCGCAACAGCCGTATCGTTAGCGACTTTTAAGAAAGGAACAACACCTTGTGATTGTCCATTGGTGCCTTTGATGTGAGCACCTAAGCCGCGTACTGAAGTCCAATCGTTACCTAAACCACCTGCAAATTTAGAAAGCAAAGCATTATCTTTTATGCCATTGTAAATACCATCCAGATCATCAGAAATTGTGGTGAGATAACAAGATGATAGCTGTGGACGCAATGTGCCAGAATTAAACAATGTTGGCGTACTGCTCATAAAATCAAAAGATGAGAGTAAGTTGTAAAACTCTATAGCACGTTCTTCACGATCCACCTCATTAATCGCTAAGCCCATCGCAACACGCATAAAGAAGATTTGAGGCAACTCAAAACGGACTTCATTTGAGTGGATAAAATAGCGATCGTATAAGGTTTGTAAACCTAAATACGTAAATTGCTGATCTCGTTCTGCCTTGAGTGCTGCACCTAATTGCTTGAGATCATAACGAGTAAGCTCGTCGTCTAATAATTCTAATTCAACGGCTTTACGAATCGTTTTTTCTAAATATTCTGGGTAAAGCTCCTGCATTTCTGCCAAGGTTGCTTCTGATTCTACCCCTTCGATAAAGGTCAATGCTTCACGACGTAAGCTATCTTGCAATAGACGAGCAGCGACATAGGAGTAGTTTGGATCTTTTTCAATTAGCACTCTAGCTGTCATGATAAAGGCAGAACTTACATCGCTTTCTGGTACACCATCAAACAAGTTTCTAATGGCTTCTTCGCATATTCGTTTACCATCAACACTATCTAATCCTTCAACAGCTTCGGCGACAATAGTCTTTAAGCGAGCCTCATTAAGAGGCTTCTTTTCACCTGATTTTGTGGTTACTTGGATATTGGTTTCTAGTAAATCATCATCTGTTTGGGCTTCTTTACGGGCACGAGCGCGATCTTCACGATAGATTACATAGCTACGAGCGACTTTTTGCTCACCATTACGCATTAAGGCCAATTCGACCTGATCTTGAATATCTTCAATATGCACAATACCGCCGTCAGGCATACGACGAAATAAATTGGCCTCAATTTCAGCAGCAAGTTTTTCCACCGTTTCATGAATACGAGAAGAGTTGCTTGCACCTTCGCCTTCAACATCAAGAAATGCCTTGGTCATGGCAATATTAATTTTCTTTACATCAAAGTCGGTAACTTGGTTATTTCGACGAATAACTTTAAATGCTCCAGGGGATAAATGCATGGCGTTGTGATCTTGTATTGAATTAGGTGAATCGTTTGAAGCAGTCTCAGTAACGGCTACCTGTTGTGCAGTATTTTGTTGCATAGTTGTTCTCTTTGGTGTGGTCGCAAGTCGATGACATTTAGCTTACTGGTATAAACTCAGCGCTAACTGTCTTCCCCATAAATTTTTATATTCTTATGTGCAGTACTACATCAGCAACTTATTGAGAAAGCTCCTCTATAGTCTTGAAACCTAAAGCGTATTTCTTATTGTGGAAAGAATATTTTACACGCAAGCCTTTAGTTCCATAAAAACACTGTGAATACTATAGGTTGTGGTTTTATATTCTGTCAAGTACAACATGATGTGTTTTGCTTGAAGAGAAGGTGTTCATAGCCTGTGGATAACTATGGGGAAAGTTTAAAATATTACATTACGAAATGTTACAGCTTAGGGGTAATTTTTCACCTCAAATAATACCAAAATTGTATTCTGAATAGGCTTTGCATTATCATCTGAAATCATTAAATACTGTCTATTTTTGAACTGTGTTAAGCCCTCAAAGTTATCCAATCTTAAACCATCAGCTGTGGATAACTTGGCTATATTTTTTGATGAACAAATTTTCCCCTTTATACAATTATTTATCATCACTTCACTTAGATTAATCACCAAAGGATGAGCAAATCCAGCCCATGCTCGTTCTAGCACCAAAATATTATTATTAGGCAAAACTTCTAATGCGGTAACTGCACTGTTTTTTGCCGGTGCCGCTTTAAACATCCATTCCTCACCTGAAGCTGAATACAAACTTTGCTGTTTCATGCCATGATTGATCAGTGGATATTCTGATGCAGCAATTACGCCATAGCTAGGGTGATTAATGACACTTTCTAGCGCTTTATTTGAATCCCGATAGATTTTTACTGTTTTAAGTTTTTTGGGCAGTTTCACTTCCTTAAGCCATTTACCAGTCGGTGTGTATTGAATAATCCGAGGCTGACGCTCAAATGAAACACTCAATATGCTCTTAGAATTTTCATAATGTAAATCCAACCCTTCTGAATCTCTTTTATCACCAACTAGATTCTTTCCACTTTTATCTTTAAGACGATAGGCAGACAACACCGAAACAGTATCTATTTTATTATCACTAACCATTAATTTAAGATGGAATAGAATA
>JALVRY010000393.1 GCA_027024625.1 Thiotrichaceae bacterium | reverse complement strand
GGATAGCTCATAGACTCGCATTTTTAATACATCTTTTAGTGGAGCAAAACCGCCTGCCATATCACCATATAAGGTGGCATAACCGACTGACATTTCACTTTTATTACCTGTTGCTAATAGCATTTTTCCTAGCTTATTTGACATAGCCATCAGCAAAACACCACGGCTACGGGCTTGGATGTTTTCCTCTGTAGTATCACGCTGTAAGCCATCAAACTCATTCGACAATGCATTCATAAAGGCATCAAACATAGGCTCAATAGGGATTTCTCGGTATTTTACGCCCATTGTTTCTGCTTGCTTGCGTGCATCGCTTTTGCTGATGTCGGCAGTATATTTAAAAGGCATCATGACGGCTTCAACATTTTCTGCACCCAATGCATCAACGGCGATTGCTAAAGTAAGTGCAGAATCAATACCGCCAGACAAGCCTAATATAATGCCAGGAAAGCCGTTTTTGCTAACATAATCTTTTACCGCAAGCACTAACGCTTGGTAAATACTAGCATTGTCTGATTCTATACGGGGCAACACTTGCGTCCCTGCTGCATCAATAGTTAATTCAAATGGATAAACACCTGCTTCAAAACTTGGAGCTTGGAAGTTAAGTTCACCTGCTACATCATAAATCAGTGATTCACCATCAAAGATCAACTCATCTTGCCCGCCGACTAAGTTGCTATAAATGATTGGGCAATGGTACTGCTCGGCTCGTTGTTGTAATAGTTCTTGGCGTTCTTGTGATTTGTGTAAACGAAAGGGAGACGCATTGATAACACATAAAGCTTCAGCTCCTGCCTGCATTGTTGAGCGAGCTGGCGAGCTTTTCCAAATATCTTCACAAACCAATAAGCCAAGCTTGATGCCTTTCACATCAATAACACAAGTTTCTGTACCCGCAGTGAAATAACGCTTTTCATCAAATACACGATAGTTTGGTAATTTCTGTTTTGAATAGGCCGCAATGATTTTGCCATCTTGAATAGCAATGGCTTGGTTGTATAAGCTATGACCTTGTTGACGAGGAGCACCGATAATGGCAGTTATACCTATGCTTGCTGTAGCGATTTGTTCGATAGCCTTTTCTATTCGCTGCAAAAAACGTGGGCGTAGCAGTAAATCTTCGGGCGGATAGCCTGTAATCACCAATTCAGGAAAAATAATAAGATCAGAGCTTTGCACATCACGAGCTTGTTCAATTGCGGCAATAATCTGCTCTGTATTTCCCGATAAATCCCCTACACAAACATTAATTTGTGCAATAGATACCTTAAGTTTTCGATTCATTTTTACCATCACTATAGAAACCTAGTCAGCTAGTTTACTGGATTTCTGTGCATAGAAAAATCTTTTAGAGCATAAGTTAACGTATTAACCAGTTACTCCTAACTTAATCTGATTGGCTTGTTATAATTTCTGTTTGGATCTACCTGCAAATCATTGATTTTATTAAGCTTATAAAAACTCTTTTAATACTAATTTATCTATTCCGCTAGGTGTTCTAATACCAGTATCATTAGTAATAAAAATTTCTGCATTTCCTTCTATAGCAGATGCTACTTGTATTGCATCCGGTGTTTTCATTTGTGGAAATGTTGCTCTTAAAAATGCTGTTTTTAGATAAACTTCCTGTGTCGTTGGAATAAGGGTGATAAAGTCTTTATTTTTCAAAGCTTCTGTATATAGCCTAATTAGATTTTTATCACTTTTTTTAAAAGGCATAACCATTATTTCAGCAATCGTTATTTCTCCTGTAAAAAGAGTGATTTCTCCGCTATCTACACAATCGGCAATTTCTTGTATTAAGTGATAATATTCTGAAAAACCCTCAAAGAGATAAATTAAAATATTTGTATCTACATATACACGTTTTTCAAGTATGTGGCTTCTTATTGCCATGATTCTCGTTCTTTTGAAATAAAATTATCAACCTCTTCTATTGAAGAAAAAAGACCTTTTGCTGCTCCAATGTAAGAAGATGCAAGCCTTTTTTTGGGTGCAGATACTTTTTTTGTTATATCTTCATAGACCTGTTTCATTTTGTGATATTCATGAGAAGGGACAATAACAAAGACTTCTTTTGTATGTTTTGTTATGGAAATAGGTTCTCGAATGGCATTTGTAACAAGTTTACCAAAGTTCTTTTGTGCCTGTGTGCTGGATATTGTTTTCATTACATTTATTCTAAAATATAGATAATATGCATTATTGTACATAAAATACGGATTTTTTACAGGTATTCCCGTCATATGGATTTCTTGGTTTTTAATTTCCCCTCTGACTCTGTTTAAAGAACAATCTCTAAATGGAAATAGCATGTGTTCAGTGTAATCGAAGTAAAGAGTGTGGAAATATGTCTATATGGCACTTTAGTGGCAAAGACGCATATACAGTGGTCGGTAAATAGTTTGTGTTCAGCCTGTATTTGTTATCCTAAAGTGTCGCGATAAGAATTTATAATAACAATACTCGTTTAGTTCATAAAAAATTAAGAAAAACAATAAAATGAATACAGAAGATAAACAAATACTTGAGAAAATTAAGGCTAATCGTTTTCTAACAGAGTCAGATCGTCACATTTTAATGGCTTCTTGGCAGGAAACTTATGAGCGATTAAAAGAGACCGAAGAAGTATTAGCAAAGGCATCTGATCGTATTCAAGGTAAAGATAAAATAATTGAGGAGATGGAGCATTCCATCCGTGATCGTGACTTACAGATCACTCAAAAAGATAAGCTGATCCAACGTAAGGATGATAGCTTTCAAAATCATCTAGAACAGATTGCATTACGGGATGTGAAAATTCAAGAACGTGACAATCTCATCACGACCAAAGAACAATTAATTGTTGAGCGTGATGGTTTAATCAAAGAGCTATCGGCTCGTACACGAGAAATAGAAAAACAGGTTGACCACCGTGAGAAGCAGATTAATGAGCGAGAAGAGATTATTCGACGCCGTAATCGTCTTATTGAAGAAAAGCAAACACACATTGATAAGCAAGAGCGTGAAATTGCACAACGTGATAAGCAAATCACCAGCCATATAAAATCACTGGAAAAGCGTGATGCTCAACTGCAAGAGAACCACCGTATTTTACATGATAAATCTCTCGTTAATCGAGATAAAGAACGCCTACTGAACGATAAAAATAAACAGATAGAAGCTTTGCAGCATAAGTTAATTGAACAGAGTAAAGCGATTTCGGTGCGTGATCAGCGACTTTGTGAAGTTGATAAAGTTTTGCAAAAACGTGATGAAAGTTTGCTAGAGCGTGATGATCATATTCGTTTGCGTGATCAGCAGTTACAAAAGAAAGTTGAACAAAATAGCTATAGAAGTGAACAGCTTGCAGAAGCGTATCGTATATTAGCTGAGAAAGATGAGCATCTTCTACAACGTGAACGTACAATC
>JALVRY010000392.1 GCA_027024625.1 Thiotrichaceae bacterium | reverse complement strand
GACTAATTCTTCTAATTTGGCTTCTTGCTGCAAAATATCCATGGCTTCGTTTCGCAAGTCAGGATAGTCATCAGCAATTTCAGTTCGTAGGTAATTTTCAATGTTATCTGCGTAAAGGGTATAAGAAGTTAACCAGTTAATCGCTGGGTAGTGACGGGCATAAGCTAATTTAGCATCCAAGCCCCAGAAAGTTTTAACAACTCGTAAAGTGTTTTGGGTGACTGGTTCAGAGAAGTCTCCACCTGGAGGAGAAACCGCTCCAATAACCGTTAATGATCCTTTTCGTCCTTCACCTCCAAGACACTCTACCGCTCCAGCTCTCTCATAAAACTCGGAAGTTCTTGACCCGAGGTAAGCTGGATATCCTTCTTCTCCTGGCATTTCTTCTAGCCGTCCTGACATCTCACGCATGGCTTCTGCCCAACGTGAAGTGGAATCAGCCATCAAAGCTACATTGTATCCCATATCTCGATAGTATTCTGCAATAGCGGTTGCGATATAAGCCGCCTTCAGGCGTTCAATTGATGGCTTATCAGAGGTAGCAACAATGAGTACGGTCTTTTTCATTGCTTCTTTACCTAAAGACAGTTCGATAAATTCTCGAACTTCTCGTCCACGTTCACCAATCAAAGCAACAACATTGACATCTACACTAGCGTGTTTAACCAACATACTTAACAAGGAGCTTTTACCAACACCTGCCCCTGCAAAAATACCGATCCGTTGCCCGATTCCACACGTCATCAAGCCATCAATAGATCGCACTCCCATTGATATGGGTTCATCAACCATTGGACGTGATAACGGCGATGGCGGTGCAGCCATAACAGGATAATATTGTTTAATATCAATCCTCTCCCGCCCACCTGTATCGATAATATTACCTACCCCATCTAAAACACAGCCTTGTAAATCTTCCCCTACAGGAACTTGCATTAAATTACCCGTAGGAATGACCTCTGTTCCACTGGATATGCCTCGCATACTACCAATAGGTGCAAGTAGGGCGATATTTTTTTCAAAACCAATCACCTCTGCGGGTGTGGTTTGGTGCAATCTAGGATTCTCCAATAAGCAATACTCCCCTATTTGTACTTGAGGGAGTATCGCTCTTACTATAGTACCTGCAACATGAATAATACGGCCACGTAAAACAACGGGTGTACATTCATCAATGGCTGACTGCAAATTATCAATAACATGCTGAAATGCTGACATCCCCTAAGCCTCCGTATTTACCAATTCTAGGTTGATACTACCCAATGGATTCATATTCGTTGTTGCTGTAATTTCTGAGAATGACAATACAGGCAATGTCGGAAATGCAACTTCCAAATGTCCACGAATAAAGCGACGAAACTCAGCATTAGTAACCAATACAGGGCGAACTTCATTATCTTTTGTTGCTTCTTCTGCTTGCCGCAATATATCAATAAATCGCTGCGATACTTCTGGCTCTAAAGCAAGGAAATTTCCATTCGGAGCCTGCCTCATACTATTTCTAATAATATTTTCAGTTTCTGGTGATAATAAGTAGGCTGGTAGTGTGTTCGTTCCCCCAGTAAATACATAAGAAATCTGACGTTTCATGTCAGTTCGCACATATTCAGTCAATAAAATAGGATCTTTTTCTTTTTCACCCCATGTGATAATTGACTCCAAAATCTGTCGTAGGTTTCTTACTGAAATACCTTCGCTAACCAGCCTTCGAATAACATCAGAAATAAGAGGGATTGATACTGTTTGTTGAGCTTCTTTACATAGATCCGTATAACCTGCTGATTCTAGTTTTCGAATGAGGCTATGCGTCTCTTGGATTCCAACCAATTGAGCCGCATGTTTACGCAGTGCATACTTGAGGTGATACGTTATAATACTCGTCGGTGTTAGTGTTTTAATTCCGCTTGCAACAAGCTTAGAAGAATGCTGCTGATCAACCCAAACCGCAGGCAAGCCTGGTAAAAAATCATCATCCTTCTGGTAAGGAATTTGCTTTGTTTCTAACTCTGTACTTGATTCTTGAATATAAACTTTCCCTATCCCTAAATGACCTTGTTCTGCGGGTATATCTTGAATATTAATAATATATTGGTCGTCTTCTAGGTGCTTTGAAAAACGTAATGAAATGCTAGAAATCATTATTCCAAGGTCGTTATATAATTCACCTCGAACTTTGATAAATTCCTCATTCAAAACAACAGGTGAAAACATCATCCTTGCTTTCTCTGATATTTCGACAAGTACAGGAGATGATGGATTTGCACCCGCTTCCATCTTAAGCGTTTGTCCTTCACTATTTTCCAAGCCTTCTTTACCTAATATTGACGTGCCATCTGAATCATCAAAAAAGTTAGATTGCGTTTTATATAAAACCGTACCAATGAGGGCAAGAAGTATGCCTAAGAAGATAAAAACAGCGGTTGGAAAACCTGGTACAAAACCCATTAAAAATACAACGCCTGATGCGGCAATTAATGCCAAAGGTTGGGCTAATATTTGATTCCCAATATCATCACCCAAATTACTTTTCTCATCGACGGTAACACGGGTAACAATAATACCTGCTGTGATAGCAATAAATAGTGCAGGGATTTGAGCAACTAAGCCATCACCAATTGTTAATATTGAATACAACGAAACGGCTGAGCCAATATCCATGCCATTTTGCAGCATACCGACAGAAATTCCGCCAATAATATTCACAAAGATGATAACCAAGCCCGCAATAGCATCACCTTTAACAAACTTCATGGCTCCATCCATCGAACCAAATAATTGACTTTCTTTTTCTAGCCGTTGTCTTCTTGCTCTTGCATCATCAAGTGTTACAACCCCTGATCGTAAATCACTATCAATACTCATCTGCTTACCAGGCATGGCATCTAAAGAGAATCTTGCACTGACTTCTGCAACACGCTCAGAACCTTTAGTAATAACAATGAATTGAACAATCGTAATAATTAAGAAAATAACAAAACCAACAACTAAATTGCCTCCAACAACGAAGTCACCAAAAGTTTGTACAATTTTACCTGCATCCGCTTGGCTGAGAATAAGCCTAGTTGTTGAAATACCAAGAGCTAAACGAAACAAAGTTGTGAGTAGGAGAACAGCAGGAAAGGATGAGAACATTAATGGCGATGATATATACACCGCCATCATCAGAAGTAGAATAGAACCTGTTAAATTTGTAGCTAACAAAACATCGATTAACAAAGTAGGCATAGGTAATATCATCATAAAAGCAATAGTTACCAAAAATATCGCTAATACAATGTCGCTACGAGCTGTTAACCGAGTTAGAAATCGTTGTAAGTTATTGTACGGCATACTGAATCCACCAATTATTAATATAAACGGCACGAGGTCAGACGAAAAATGGAGTACCCCTTAGGGAACCTCTAATCAAGTCATGAGT
>JALVRY010000391.1 GCA_027024625.1 Thiotrichaceae bacterium | reverse complement strand
CACATATTCTGGGGTAAGCAGTAGTTTCAGCGTCTATTCATAAGTCTGGCTTATAATTAAACAATAAGATTGTTAATAGTATGCACTGATTCACATTACAGAATTTAGGTATGCGTTGCACTACATACTATTAACGGCTCGCAATCAATACAGAAGCTTCTTATAGATGGATAATTAAGCTTCCACAAACTAATAATAAATAAAATGAATATTTCTGATTTGGATTCACTTGAAAGCACCCCACTAGGTTTGACCGTTATGGTCATAGATGACAGTAAAACAATTCGCCGTACTGCAGAGATACTGTTGTCAGAACAAGGCTGTAAAGTCTTAACTGCTAATGATGGTTTCGAATCACTTGCTATTATTGCAAGTGAGCAACCTGATATTATTTTCGTTGATATTATGATGCCTCGCTTAGATGGCTATCAAACCTGTGCCCTAATCAAAGGGAATCCTGAGTATCGCAATATTCCTGTCGTCATGCTTTCTAGTAAAGATAGTATTTTTGATATGGCTCGTGGTCGATTAGCAGGCTCAGAAAGTTATATTACCAAACCCTTTACTCGAAATGATCTTGTCTCGGCCATTGAAAAGCACTACAAGCCAGATGAAAATGAACATAAAAAAACTGATGATATCGATCTAGAATTTAGCCTTGATGATGGTGTTAATGATATGGAGCTTTCGCTCTAATCTATTGAGGTGTTGCCATGACACATATATTAATCATCGATGATTCTCCCACTGAAACTCACATACTTCGTGCTGCTTTTGAAAAACATGGCTATGAAGTTAGCGAGGCTTGCAATGGAAAAGAGGGAATTGCTGTAGCCCAAGCTCAACACCCTGATTTAATTATCATGGATGTTGTTATGCCAGAGATTAATGGCTTTCAGGCAACACGAGAACTGAGTAATAACACCCAAACATCACATATCCCTATTATTATTTATTCCTCAAAAGACGAGGTAACTGACCGTATGTGGGCAATGCGACAAGGAGCAAAAGCTTATTTAGTAAAACCCGTAACAGTAAAAAAATTATTGCATATTGTCGAAAAATATCTAACAAAGAATATAGCATAATGGCTACACCTTACGAACTTTTGCTGGGTATGTCTTTACTTCAAGAGAAAAAACGCTTACAGCATCAAGACACCAATGACTCAGAAGAAAATAGCTTTTTACAAGTAAAAGTTAATGGACAGGATATTTTAGTTAGGCAAAGTGATATTGAAGAAATTATATCCACCTCCCAAATTACACAAATGCCTGACACTAAGCCATGGTTTAAGGGGCTAACCAGCTTTAGAGGAAGCTTACTCCCACTGGTTGATTTGAGCATTTTATTGAGTAAAGAAGATCAAAATAATACCTCTCTTGCAGAAGAGGTTCGTATTTTGGTGATAAAAGCATTTGACGGTTTATTAGGGTTATCGGTACAAAAAGTAGAGGGAATACAACACCATTGGCTACAAAAGAAAGCACAAGATGATACAAATGACAAAACACTAACACCAACTTATTGTCAGCTTTACCAAGAACAAAATAAGCAAATTATCCCTGTTTTAGACATCGATGGAATTAGGCAAAGTAAAGAATTTTTAAATGCCTAGTTTTACCCTTGCACTCACTTTAAAAAATAAAAAAAATAATGTCGACTAAGCACCACAAAGACACACAAGGAAAACTACTCTGGTTACCGATCACACTACTTATTGTGTTTATTGGGTGTATGGTTGTAGCTTTTGAATGGGCGGCAATAAATAATACAAAGACTCAGCAATTCATCTCTATTCTCTCTGAACAAAGCCTGCTATCTCAACAAATTGCCGCAAGCACTTCACAATCTGTTCTATTGGATGGTGACAAAGCCTTTTCATATATCAAAGAGCTACGTGACAAATTTGATAATAACTTAAAAGAGCTAAATCAAATTGATTCTAAATTATCCAATGATTATAAGGCTGAAATCTTACTCCTAAGTAAAGAATGGAAAGTATATCGAGAAAAGGTCGATATGATTTTGCTTGGACAACAAATTATTACTGACACTAAACAACACGTTAAGAAAATTAATCGCTTAACACCTGAATTACAAAAAAAATCAGAGAAAATTATTCGTCGCCTAATCAAAGAAAATTTACCTGCAAAAGAAATTGCCATGATTAGTCGGCAGTCTATGTTAATCCAACGTATTGATAATAACCTTAATCGCGTACTGAGTGGCGATGAAAATATTAACCTAGCCGCCAAACAGTTCGCCTCTGATGCTGAAGAATTTGGCCGTGTTATTAAAATTTTATTAAAAGGTGATACCAGTCAAAATATTTCAGCTGTAAAACAAAGTTCAGCAATTCGCTTACTAAAGGACACCTCAAAATCATTTAGAGATGTAAGTGAAACAATTAGCACCGTATTGGATATTGCTCCTGTACTGAACAAATTATCCAATGCCTCTTTCTCAATTGAAACACAATCTCGCATTCTCTTACGTGCAATTTTAAATCTAAAGAAAAAACTCCAAGAGAGGGAGAAAGACAATTCTCTCTATAATTTAGCTGGCTTTCTTTTTGGTGCGTTATCTTTATTAACCGCTCTTATATTAGGTTACTTACTTTACAAACAGGCTAAGAAACGTCTTCATTTTTCTAATCATCAACACAAAAAGCAACAAGCCGCTATTGTGCAGCTACTTGAAGAAATGAATACATTAGCGGAGGGTGACCTTACCATTCGAGCAACAGTCAGTGAGAGCATCACAGGAGCCATTGCGGATTCTGTTAACTATGCCGTTGAAGCTTTACGTATTTTAGTGACGAAAATTAATAATACATCCAGCGAACTCACACATTATGCAAGCAAAGCAGATAAAAATATTCAGTTATTATCACAATCTAGCCAACAGCAGACTCAAAAAATCAATGATTCCTCAGAGTCTATCTCAGCCTTAATTGATTCCATCAAAAAAGTATCAGAAGACGCAACCAGCTCAGCCAAAGTCGCCCAAAAATCGTTAGAAATATCACATACAGGGGCAGCAACAGTTCGCAATACTATTGCAGGAATGAGCACAATACGAGAACAAATACAAAGCACTTCAAAACGAATTAAGCGGTTAAGCGAAAGCTCACAAGAAATCAGTAATATCGTGCATTTAATGAACGATATTGCAGAACAAACCAATGTATTAGCCTTGAATGCAGCAATACAAGCTTCAGTCGCTAAAACGCAAAGTAATAATCAAAATTTTTCTGCCTTATCTGATGAGGTGCAACAACTCTCACAAGATGCTTCTGAGGCAACACGTAAAATTGAAATATTAGTTAAAGCTATTTTAGCCGATACAGAAGAAGCCGTTGCATCTATGGAATTAACCACCGCAAATGTTGTAGAGGGGACACGTAATGCAGAGCAAGCAAAGCAA
>JALVRY010000390.1 GCA_027024625.1 Thiotrichaceae bacterium | reverse complement strand
TGCCACCGTTAGCAGTGATGGTGATAACGTAAAAGCAACCATCGCCACAGCAAAAACAATGTTAGGCAATGGTAACGGCGGCATGTCTGTTACACAGAATGACGATACCCGCATCGTTGCTGATGAATCAAATAATTCTCTCATGATCATGGCAACTCAAGCCGTTTATCAGCAAATCAAAACAGCATTAAAGAAAATTGATATTCCACCCATGCAAGTTTTAGTTGAAGCTTCAATTATGGAAGTTCGACTCACCAAAAACTTAGAATATGGATTACAGTGGTATTTCAAAAATAACTTCAAAGGCGATAGTTTCTTAGGCAACAAAGGAAAATATATCGGCGGTGGCGGCTTAGACAGCGATGGCATACCGGGCATTACCCCATCATTAAAGGGCTTCTCGTATTCCATTGCCAATGCAACACAACAAGTATTAAGCACAGTTAACTTGCTTGCGAAAAACTCTCAATTGAAGGTGCTTTCATCGCCCTCTATTTTAGTCTTAGATAATAAATCAGCCGAAATACGTGTCGGTGATCAACAACCTATCTTTGCTGAAAGAACCACTGGACGAGACCAAAACTCACTAGTGTCACAATCGATTCAATATAAAGACACAGGTGTTTCACTCAAAGTCACTCCACGCGTTAACTCTAGTGGCATGATTACGCTTGATCTAGTTCAAGAAGTTACCGACGTAGGTGAAGTGGATGCCGCAACAGGACAACGCAGCTTCTTACAACGTAATATCAAGAGTAATATCTCAGTGAAAAGTGGTGAGACTATTGTGTTAGGTGGATTGATTCGTGATAACACAACAAAATCTAAACAGGGCGTACCGGGTCTCTATACCCTACCCGTTGTCGGTCACTTATTTGGCGGAACAAGAAAACAAGGTGTACGCACTGAGCTACTTGTCTTAATTACACCAACAGCTATCAAGAATCCAAAAGACCTATATAAAACGGGCGAAGAACTACGCTCAAAAATGAAACGTCTCTTAGATACCGATAAATTTCTAGGAAGCAATGGAAAATAAAAGAATGATAAAAAAGAATCTACTACTTGGCTTATCAGGGTTACTACTCGCTTCATGCAATTTTGGTGGTAATCCAAGTACATTAGTGGGTGACTATGCTCAAAAACGTTGGGATGCTTTGATTTCAGGCAACTTACAAAAAGCATACAGCTACTACTCTGACAGCTACAAAAAGACGGTTCCCTATGAACACTTTCCCCATAAAATAAAAGGGGTTGGGCTATGGAGCAAAGCTAAAGTCATCCAAGTCACTTGTGATAAAAATGAGAAAAGTTGTGAAGCCGAAGTGGAAGTTACCGTAGCAATGCGAATGAGGGGGCTGGCAAAGCCTATAGAAACTTCAAACACAATAAAAGAAACGTGGCTAAAAAACGGTAGCTTTTCTGACTGGAGATACGCAAGCAAATAAGCTCAATAAATCATGTATATCTAGTAACCACTTGTCGTAGCAATTTACATAATTATCATCTTGTATTGATATAATAAATTCAAGTAATCACTGATAATAAATCAGTTTCATATCTGCTTGGGCTATCCCTTGTAGTACTTAACTCCAAATAACTAAAAATTAAATTTTAAGGAGGCACTTAAGGTGTTTAAGAAAAATAAACTTTCAATTGGGGTAGCAGCCGGCCTACTCGGAGCGATGGCGATGATGACATCCGCTCAAGCAGTATACATCGATAAGGATGGTACTGGTGAGGTGCTATTATTTCCCTATTACAATGCACAAGACAACTACGTCACTAATGTAAACATTGTAAATTCTACAGATAAAACAAAGGCTGTTCGTATTCGTTTCCGTGAAGGAAAAAATAGTAATGATGTAATGGACTTTAACCTCTATATGTCTCCAAATGACGTATGGTCTGGTAGTGTTCAAAAAGGCAGTAATGGTGCAGCTAAGATTGTTACCGCTGATAAAACTTGCACACTTCCTACAAGCCTTGCTCCTTCCTGTAAAACAGGTGATTGTGAGCCTGGTAGCCTCCCCTTTGCAGCTCCAGATGTCGATGATAAAGACACACTAGAAGGCTATATCGAAGTCATCGAAATGGGCGTTCTTGATGAAGATAATGAGGATGCTAAAAAAGTAATAGACGGTGTGCTACATCACGATGGCTCACCAAAAGACTGTAGCACGGTATCTGAAGCATGGTTTAAAGACACAGGCGTTTTCTGGAACGGTGAAGGCATCACTGCACCAGAGGGTGGTTTATTCGGCTCATCTGCGGTGTTAAATATCCCAGAAGGCACAGCCTTTGCCATTGATCCTGTTGCTATTGATGAATACAGTGATGAACCACAACACACCGACCCATTTGAGGATAACTTCTTGTTCCCATCACTTGCTTCAGGCTCAATCAATGAGAGTCACGTAACCGTTGGTGGCACAATGATTGAAACAGCATGGAAGCCTCATGGTGATTGCGATGCAAATCAGCACTATTGTGACAATAACCCATACCCAATCGCTCATGTTCTGTTAGCTCCACATTTGATGAATGAATACTTCCTTGATCCATCAAATGGCTACGACGGACACACAGACTGGGTAACTACCTTCCCAATGAAGAAACACGGTATCTTTAATGATGCAAACGATGTCCGAGTTAACTTTGAAAACGGTATCTTTGACCGTGAAGAATCTCGCCTAGTTATTGAAGGGGTTTCGCCTGCTGCTCCAACGACATTAGAACGTGAAGTTAATGTATTAACATTTGTGACTAACGATGGTGCTTATGATGACTCACGCACCGTACTTTCTAGTCCAAATACAACTAGAGTTGGCGTAGGTCCTTACGTTCACGGTTGGGCACGTATGAGCTTTGGTAGTGGCGATGCATATGGCACTATTAGCTATGACATCGGTGACTACGTTGAATGGTCTAAGCGTTACGGCACGGACTCTGATTATGTAAGCAAAGATGACGCTACCTTCCAAGGTGTACCAGCAATTGGCTTTGCAGCAATTGAAGGCAAGGTTGGAACAAGTTCACCAACACGTTACGGTGATGCAATTCCTCATAAGGTACAACGCAACGATTAATTATAAGTGTGTTAGTTTAATCACATAGAAAATCAGAAAAGCCAGAAGAGTAATCTTCTGGCTTTTTTGTTAATGCTCCATATAGCCTTGTTTACTATAATCCTACGGAAACGACTCGGAATATAATAATGAAAATAAAGGCTTACCTCCCTCGTCTTATCCTAAGCACCCTGACTATTAGCATGCTCTCAAGCGCATCCGCCACATGGATTGCCAAAGATAAAGACAAAACAATTGACGAACAACAAATCAAAACCTATTTATCCTTCCAACATGCCACCTTAGAGCAAGTTCCCACTGCCAAAAGGGAAAAACTACTGGAAAACTGGTTTATCCGAGAGTCTCTCGCCAATGCAG
>JALVRY010000389.1 GCA_027024625.1 Thiotrichaceae bacterium | reverse complement strand
ATGCAATATAACCAATCTGTATATCAGGCTCTCGAATAAATTCAATAAGAAAACGGAAGACACCATAGGCAACTAAAAATAAACCAGAAACACTGCCTAATGGACGTGGTTTATTTGAATAAACCCAGAGTATACTAAAGAGTAAAATTCCCTCTAAAGCAAACTGATAGAGTTGAGAAGGGTGCCTAGCTAATTGATCGGCCTGCGGAAATACCATCCCCCATGGAACATCAGTAGGTTTTCCCCAAAGTTCACCATTAATAAAATTACCAATACGCCCTGCACCTAAACCAATAGGAATCATGGGTGCAACAAAATCACTAATCTGTAAGATTTTCAAATTCCATTTTTTGGCTAAGACATACATAACGACGATTACGCCCAATAAACCACCGTGAAAGCTCATACCACCGTCCCAAACCTGAAAGAAAGATATAGGGTCGTGAACTAATGTACTGAAGTTATAAAAGAACATATAGCCAATGCGTCCGCCTAGTACAACGCCTAAAGCTCCGTAAAACATCATGTCATCGACTTGTTCGGGTGTAACAGGGCTATTTTTTCTTTTAGCTCGTTTTTTTCCAAGGATTAAGAAGCCAAGGAAACCAATTACATACATAAGCCCATACCAGTGGACTTGTAAGGGGCCAAGACTAAGGGCAACAGGATCTATCTGGGGGTAAGTAAGCATAGTTATTATCTTTGTTAATTAATATGATTTATTGATACCTGAATCTGCGAGGTTACTGACTCAGTCCTAAACTAAAAGAATAATGATTTTAATTCATCGCCGGGGATATCAGCTCGCATAAATGCTTCTCCAACAAGAAAGGCATTCACATTATTATTTCGCATTAATGCAATATCATCTCTTGTATGAATACCACTTTCAGTTACAACAATATGTTCATTAGGGGTACTTTCTAATAAATCAAGCGTATTATTTAATGATGTTTTAAATGTGCGCAGGTTTCGATTGTTAATGCCGATTAAACTTGGCTTTAATTTCAATGCCCTTTTTAATTCTTCTTTATCATGGACTTCAATTAATACATCCATTTTTAACTCCCTAGCTAGCGAGTATAAGTTATGTAAAGCCTCATCACTTAATGCAGATACGATAAGTAATATGCAATCAGCATTGATTGCTCTTGCTTCGTATATTTGATAAGGATCAATAATAAAATCTTTACGGATAACAGGTAGTGAACAGGCACTTCGAGCAGCCATTAAATAATCTTCAGAACCTTGAAAATAGTCCTTGTCGGTTAAAACAGAAATACAGCTTGCTCCACCTAATTCATAAGACTTGGCAATAAATTCAGGATTAAAATCTTCACGAATTAAACCCTTGCTAGGGGAGGCTCGTTTAATCTCCGCAATAATTGCAGGTTTATTATTTGCAAGACTCTTTTGTATTGAGCCAACAAATGGGCGAACTTCAGAAGCAGATTCAATTTCTTTTAATAAATTATTAATACTTTTTTGCTTAGAGCGCTCTTCAATTTCTTTTTGCTTTGTTTTAAGAATTTTAACTAGAATATCAGGGGTATTTGTCTTCATTCATTATTTCTCTAAAAGCTATTTGATTTATTAACTAAATCTAAAAGTTTCTTCTTGGCTTCACCACTATCCATAATTTCAAGTGCTTTATCAATGCCGCTTTGCAAACTTTTCTCAATTCCCGAAACATATAAAGCTGCTCCCGCATTGAGGGCAATAATATTTTTTGCATTACCTCCTTCTCCGCTAAGCGCATCATGGATGATATTTAAACTCTCTTCTGCGGTTTCAACACGAATATCATCTAATGTACCTGTGCTAATACCAAAATCTTCAGGTTTGATGTCATATTCGAAAATTGACCCATCTCGTAGCTCAGCAACATGCGTCGCTGAAGCAATACTGATTTCATCCAAGCCATCAGCTGCACTGACGACCATCACATGCTGGCTGCCTAACTCTTTGAGAACCTCAGCAATTGGACGAATCCAATCTTTACTAAATACACCAAGCACTTGAAAAGGAGCATCAGCAGGGTTTGTTAAAGGGCCTAGGAGATTAAAAATAGTGCGTACTGCCATTTCCTTACGGGCACCAATAGCATGTTTCATTGCGCCATGATGTTTTTGGGCGAACAAAAAGCCAATGCCGATTTCATCAATACACTCTGCGACTTGCTCAGGTGTTAGATCAAGATTAACCCCTGCGGCTTCCAACACGTCAGCACTACCCGATTTACTGGAAACAGAACGATTACCATGTTTAGCGACCCGAGCACCCGCAGCAGCAACGACAAACGCTGTGGCTGTTGATATATTAAATGTGCCCGAAGAATCACCGCCAGTGCCGCAGGTATCGACTAAATGTTCCTTATTAACCTCAACCTTTACCGATAATTCACGCATTACTTTAGCGGCCGCAGTGATTTCCTCAACGGTTTCGCCTTTCATGCGTAAGCCAACTAAGAAACCACCAATTTGAGCATCGGTAGCATGACCCGTCATGATGAGTCGCATTGTATCAGTCATTTGTTCTGTATTAAGATTTTTCCCATCGAGAACAAGTTGTATTGCTGTCGGCATGTTCATCCTGACTATCCTTTTTATTTAACAATCCAGTGACATTATAGACGGAAATAAAAAAGGCCGCTCGTCTCAAATCACATTAATTGTGAATGAGACGGCGGCCTGCTCCTCTTAGCTTTTTCTTATTATTTGTGGATGTTCTTATTATTATTGAATTAATTTTTATTATTTGGTGTCCCCGAACTAATGAGGAGAAGTCTACGCTGATTAGCTGAACTTATGTTTAATAATGCATCAAATTATAGTAAATGTTTTTTTAAAAATTCACTTTAGATTCATATTGTTATGGATAACTTTTAAGAAAGTGTGGCAAGCCCGCTATAACAAAGGATACCTGCTCACAACATGCAGCTAAGTCTTGATGAAATAGCCCCATGGCATCAACAAACTGCCGTGTTAACTTCTCCATTGGGACAATGCCTAGGCCAGTCTCATTACTCACAAAAATAATATTTCCCTTGAGTGAAGGGAGTACGGAAAGTAATTTTTCTGTTTCTATCTTGAGTAAATCAGAATCTTTATGACAAAGCAGATTAGTCATCCAAAGCGTTAAACAATCAACAAGAATTGTTGTTGAATCTTTAGCATTTTTTGCTAACACATCAGCCAAATGCAGAGTCTCTTCAACTGTAATCCAATTTTCTCCCGATAATTCACGCTGCTGCTGATGCTCATCCACACGCTGTTGCATTTCCTCATCTTGAGGAAAAGATGTAGCGATATAGATTAGCTCACTGTTGGATTCTTGTGCAGATTGAATGGCAAATTTTTCTGCATAGCGGCTTTTACCAGAACGGACACCGCCTAAGATAAGCGTTTTCATTGAAAATTAACCACAGATAGACACAGATGAACACGGATA
>JALVRY010000388.1 GCA_027024625.1 Thiotrichaceae bacterium | reverse complement strand
CGAGGCAAAGCGAATATAGGCAACATCGTCTAAGGTACGTAACTCCTCCATCACATATTCACCAATCTGGCTAGATGTAACCTCGGATTTATCGCTATTTAATATACGTTTTTGAATGTGTAAAACGGCACTGTCGATGGCCTTAGCATCAACAGGGCGTTTTTGTGTCGCACGCATTAGACCTGCGCGGAGCTTCTGCTCGTTAAATGACTGCTTTGCACCACGGGATTTTTTAACCAATGGCATATTAAAAACGGCTGTCTCGAAAGTTGTAAAACGCTCGCTACATTTATCATTTAAACATTCACGTCTACGACGTACTTTGTCGCCCTCATCTGCGAGCCGTGAATCAACGACTTTAGTGTCATTATGTCCGCAGAAAGGGCAATACATTGACTAGTAAATGCTTTATTTATTTGTAAACAGGAAGACGCTTACAGATTTCAGAAACTTTAGCGCGTGTAGCATCAATAACAGAAATATCATCTGCATCTTTTGCCAAAGCATCCAAGACATCACAAATCCAATTTGCTAACTCTGTGCTTTCTGCTTCACTAAAGCCACGTGTTGTAATCGCTGGTGAACCGATACGTAATCCACTGGTAACAAACGGGGATTGCGGGTCGTTCGGTACGGCATTCATGTTTACCGTGATGTGCGCTTTGCCCAATGCCGCATCTGCAGCTTTACCTGTTAAACCTTTGTTGATTAAATCAACGAGGAATAAGTGATTATCAGTGCCACCAGAAACAATATTGTAACCACGCGCAATAAAGGCATTCGCCATCGCCTGTGCGTTAGTAACAACCTGTTGTTGGTAAACTTTGTATTCTGGTTCCATCGCTTCTTTAAATGACACTGCTTTTGCCGCGATTATATGCATTAGAGGTCCGCCCTGTGTACCAGGGAAAACAATTGAATTTAGTTTTTTCTCAATTTCAGGATTTGATTTTGCGAGAATGATTCCACCACGTGGACCACGCAATGTTTTGTGAGTAGTCGATGTTGTAACATCCGCAATATTTACTGGCGAAGGATAAACACCTGCCGCTATTAAGCCAGCAACGTGTGCCATATCAACAAACAAATAAGCACCAACACTATCCGCAATATCACGGAAACGTTGCCAATCTACAACACGAGAATAAGCAGAGAAACCTGCCACAATCATTTTCGGCTTATGTTCTTTTGCTAACGCTTCAACTTGATTGTAATCAATTTCACCTGTTTCGTTGTTTAAACCATACTGAACAGCATTGTAAACCTTGCCAGAAAAACTCACGTGAGAGCCATGCGTTAAATGACCACCATCTGCCAGTGCCATACCTAAAATGGTATCGCCAGGCTGAACCAAAGCCATGTAAACGGCTAGGTTTGCAGATGAACCAGAGTGTGGTTGTACGTTTGCGTAATCTGCACCAAATAACTCTTTAACTCGGTCAATCGCTAGTTGTTCAGCAACGTCAACATACTCACAGCCGCCGTAGTAGCGCTTTGAAGGATAACCTTCGGCGTATTTATTAGTCAGCTGAGAACCCTGCGCTTCCATTACGCGTGGACTAGTGTAATTTTCAGAAGCAATCAGCTCAATGTGATCTTCTTGGCGTTGGTTTTCGTGATTAATTGCGTTGGCAAGTTCGTCATCGTAACCTGCGAGTGTCATGTCTTTTGTAAACATTGGAGAACTGCTCCTAATAAAAATATAGAGGGTTTAAATTAATAGAAACATAGTAGCTGAAAAGAAACTTTCTTGCTAAAAAATTAACACATTTTTAAAAAGCTTTTTACTAAGATTTTATTAAGTTCTTAACAAGGCTCGGCCCTTCATAAATCAGCCCAGAATAAACCTGCACTAGTGCTGCACCAGCATCTAATTTATCTTGTGCATCTTTAGCAGAAGAAATACCACCTACTCCAATAATTGGAATCTGATTTTTTAGAATATTGTAAAACTGCTTAACCACCTCGGTAGACATTTCACGAACAGGCTCTCCGCTTAACCCCCCCGCTTCTGCTCCGTGTTTCATTCCCACCACCGCATCACGTGACAATGTAGTATTGGTAGCTATTAAACAATCAATGTTGTTGTCTAATAAAGCCATTGCAATACCCGTAATTTCAATCGGTTCTAAATCAGGTGCAACTTTAACGGCAATAGGGACATATTTTTTCTGTGAGTTGACTAAACTCATCTGTTCTTTTTTTATAGCAGACAATAACTTATCTAACTCTTCACCATATTGTAATGTACGCAAATTTGGAGTATTGGGGGATGAAATATTGACAGTGATGTAATCTGCGTAACGATACGCACTTCTCATGCCAATTAAGTAATCTTCGATGGCATTTTCAACGGCAGTATCAAAGTTCTTGCCAATATTAATACCAATAATACCTTCAAAACCAGCCTTACGCGCATTGGCCACTTGATCGGTTAAGTGATCAATACCTTTGTTGTTAAACCCCATTCTATTAATAATGGCATTCGCTTTAGGCAAACGAAATAAACGGGGTGCTGGGTTTCCTGCTTGTGGGCGTGGCGTTACTGTACCAATCTCTACAAAACCAAAACCTAAGTTTGATAACGCTTGAATATGTTCGCCATCTTTATCTAAGCCAGCCGCAAGACCAATGCGATTAGGGAATATAATCCCCATTACTTCAACTTCTTGATTAGCCTTAGACACAGGCTTAATAAGTTTTAAAAGCCCAAGTTTATTTAAGGTTGAAAGCGAACTTAAAGTAAAGTGATGAGCAACTTCAGGAGGAAGTAAGAAGAGTAATTTTCGTAAAAGTGAGTACATTAATATTATAACTTTTGAGAGTATATTTTTAAAGGACGATTAAAGCACAGTTATGTTGGACTTGTCGAACACCCACCCGTTTCCCTTAGTTTCATATTTTAAAAAATCACGTGATGTTTTTATTTCAAACGTTCATGATTACTGCAAGCTAGTGCATTTTTTAATTTACAGCCCTTTGCATAATAGGCACTGGCTTGAGTATAATTTTTATTCACACCCTCTCCGCTTTCAATCATTAATCCGACTTTATTACACGCTTGTGCAAAATTATTATCACAAGCAGTTTTATAGTATTTGAAAGATTCAGAATAACTTTGGGGAGTGCTGTTACTCCCATAATAATAAAGCGTCCCAAGTAAACTACAACTCTCTCCATTCCCTCTGCTACAGGATCGTTTCTCAACACTAAAAACATCATTCATATAATTTTTGGTGCTGGCACAGCCCGTTAGATTTAAACTCGCGAAGTAAAGAAAACTTAATAAAAAAAATCCATTTTTCATAAAAATATTACCCTTTTATCAATATAAACACGCATAAAAAATTATTGACAGCTTTCATCTACACTTAGTATATAGTTTTTAACCACGCCTATTTGTAAAGCTGTTTCACTACCTAAAAAGCCGCTAATTTTTGAGTCATCTAATGCC
>JALVRY010000387.1:388-3454 GCA_027024625.1 Thiotrichaceae bacterium | reverse complement strand
AAGTATTGTTACCTTTAAATGGAAGAAATTTACTGACATTTTCAGATAATCGACAAAATGCCGCTTTTTTTGCACCCTATTTTGAACGAACGGCAGGAGATTTAGCGTTAAGGACAGCTATCTTTCAAGTATTAAAAAAAGCTGATGAAGCAATGGATTTAGAGTTATTAGCTGAAGAAATCTATAAGTATTGGCGGAAACTAGGTCATCCTGTGATGCTTGATAGCCGTGGCGATATTCGTCATCGTTATCCAAAAATGCGAGACATTTTATTAGGAAAAATAGCTGCCGAGTTTTGTACGCCAAGTGGACGACGAAATTCTTTGGAAGCATTAGGTTTAGTCCATGTTAGTTATGATACTGCAAAAATAAGAAGACTAATAAAGGAAATTAGACCATCAATACTTGAAGAACATCAAAACCAAGTAGAACCATTAATTGCCTTTCTTCTTGAAAATATACGGCGAGAAAAAGCAATAGGAAATCTCTATGACTTAGATATGACGAATGGTTTTATTTGGGGAAAACCTTATGCAAATCATCGATCATTTGAATCCTCAAAATTAAATAAAAAAATCAGTCATGCATGGATACCACAATCCAATACTAAGCGCCATAATCGACGAACATGGTATTTGGAGCAACAGTTAGCGTGGGAAAGAACTGAGGCTATAGAATTCTTAAATAAATTTTGGGAAGCAATTAAAGGATTAAAAATATTGATTCGTACTAAGCCTGCTGGTTTTGGCTTGGATGGCAAGCTTATTCGTTTTGAGGATGGCACTAAGTTGCCACTCTATCAATGTGAGACTTGTGGGTTACTACAAAATAATGTCGTTGATGAGCGTTGTACAGCTTTTAGATGCACTGGAGAAGTACACAAGTTATCGGCGAAAGAACGCAGTGATAAAGAAACCAATAATCACTATATTTTCAATTATCAAAATAGTGTAACAACAACGGCAAGAGCACGAGAACACACAGCATCATTATCCACAGATTTGCGAGAAAAAATAGAGCAAGAATTTGCTCAAGGAAAAGTTAATGTATTGAGTTGCACCACCACGATGGAAATGGGGGTTGATTTGGGGGACTTAGAAGCGGTCGTAAATCTTAATGTTCCTCCGAGTGCTTCAAGCTATCAGCAACGTACAGGGCGTGCTGGTAGACGGGCACAAGCGGCTCCATTTTGTGTAACAGTTGCTAGAAGTAGTCAATATGATCAATCAATGTTTAATAGATTTCAAAAATACTTACAGGATGAAGCCCCTGTTCCTTTTATTTCTTTGGAAAATCCTAGCTTATTCAGGCGACATCAAAATGGCATTATCTTACGAGGGTATTTACGTCATAAAATATTGCCTCAAGCCCTCTCAAAAAATGCTTTAAGTCTAGATGATTTATTTGGTGAGTCTTTTGATAGGAATAAGCTAGATGATTTCAAGGATGATCTGAATCGTTGGATGGAAAGCCCAGAGGGAAAAGCTTCTATTATTAATGCTGAAACACTGGTTGATATGCCTAATATTACATCTGGTGTGGGACTAAAGGGAAATGAATTACGAAACTACTTTCGTGAAAATCTATATTATCTGGCTCAAGAGGTTCATGAACGTTGGCAACAGTATGCAGCAAAAAAACAAGAAGCTCTTGATGAGGGCACAGAAGAAAAAAATCTCAATAAAGCACTGTATTGGACGCGTTTAGGTGAGTCTTACATGCATCAATTCTTAGTGAGTCAGTTTTCACAAAGAAGTTTAATTCCCACCTATAGTTTTCCCACTCATTCATTAACACTTGAAGTTACCCGAGAACGGGGAAAGCAAACTAATTTCCAAAATCAAGGCGAAATATCATTATCAAGAGATGCGGGTCTTGGTATTAGTGAATATGCTCCAGGTGCAGAAGTCATTGCAAATGGTCGAATCTGGCAAAGTGCAGGTTTGGCGCAATATCCACGTATGTTTATGCCAACAGAAGTTTATGGTGTATGTAATAATTGTCAACATGTTGATGTAAATATTGATTGGGACGATATTGGTGCTACATGTAGTCAATGTGGCAAGAAGCGTCAGCGTCATTATTTTATGATTCCAAAAGGTTTTGTTACGTCTTATGCCGTTCGAGATGGAAAAGATCCTGGAAGTAATCGTCGTAGGGAACGACCTGCTGATGAGGCGCGTTTGATTAGTATTCCTTCTATAAATCAATTTGAAAACAGTGACCACCCTTTAATTCAAGTAGCCTTTCTAAGAGCTCAACCACTAGATGAAGACAAACAGGCAGGGAAATTGTTTATCGTTAATCGTGGTCCTTATGGTAATGGTTACCATGTCTGTTTGCGTTGCAATCATGCAGAAGCAGCTAAAAAGCCAACAAAAGTAAGGAAAAAGCACAAAGAACCTTTGCGTGGAGAATCTTGTAAACGGGAAGATTTGGCACGACAGGATTTTGCCCATATATTTGATACCGATGTTCTTTTAGTCGAATTCAATTATCTTTTACCAGAACAAACTTTAAATGATGATGGGATTAAGCATAGTGAATTTTATGATCGTTTTGCAAGAACACTAGCTGAAGCTATTCGTTTTGCTGCCGCTGATTTATTACACATTCCAGCAAGAGAATTACGTGCTACTTTTCGTATGAAAGGTATGTATATACAAACTATTCTCTATGATTCTGTAGCAGGTGGTGCAGGCTATTGTATTCAGTTACACAATGACGTAGGTATAACTCAATTATTAGAAAAAACACTTGAGCATTTACACTGTGCCAAAGAATGTACAAGTGCTTGTAGTAGTTGCCTGTGTGACTATTCAAATCAGCGATCATGGGATCTATTTGATCGTCTTCCTGTACTGGAATGGCTGAAAGGTTTTGTGAGTAATGGAATATCTGATCCTTGGATAGATAAAGGTGCTATTCGTTGGGAGCGATCTAACTTGACAACATTAACAGAAGCGTTAGAAGGGCATACAGAAGTTCACTTGTTAGCAGAAACTCTTGAAAATAATACTAGTCTTATTGAATTGCCAGAAAAAGGGAATAATCATGAAAAAAATA
>JALVRY010000387.1:0-378 GCA_027024625.1 Thiotrichaceae bacterium | reverse complement strand
GCTATTCCTATTTTTGAAACATTACTCCCGTTACCTATTTATAGACATAAGTGCGATGAGCAGCTTTCAGGAAAATTAGACAAGCTGTTAAATCATTCATTAACACCTTACAAACTGGAAGAACTTGGTGGAGGGATGCCAATACAGCGGCATGAATTAAAATCAGGAGATGCTAGAAATATCAAAATAATATTTGCTGCTTTAGAGAATGCTTATATTGAGAAAATAATAGTGAGAGATCCTTATTGTGGCACTGAAAGTGGGCAGATTAGCCTAGTTACATTCTTGTTAGCCATAAAAGCATTGTCAAGCACGATTGAGCAAACAACAGTGCATTGTAGGGAGTCTAGTCATAATGATATTTATTATAAATCCTCT
>JALVRY010000386.1 GCA_027024625.1 Thiotrichaceae bacterium | reverse complement strand
CAATTTACTGAGTTCATCTTGAATAGTTGTAAGCTCTTTTTCAGAAATATGTCCATCGGCTTTTGCCGCTGCAATAATTGCCTTGAGGAGTATCAGACTTTTGAGTGAGTCACTAAGCTTTTCTGTATTTTCTGATGATTGTGTTTCAGGCGTAGCATTATTATTTTGTTTCCAATTTTGATAGGTATTATAAGCAAGGGATCCAACCGCAGCGAGGCTGCCAAGCTTTAAGGCTGTTCCCGTTACTGAGCGCCCTGTTTTTGTTCCAAGTAGCAAGGCAGCAGCGCCTGCTATAATTGCCCCTTTTTTTATACCATCAAGTTTTTCATCTCTAGCTTTGCCTTCATTTGGGATATCGAGTTGCTCTTCTGCAAATTGTTGACCTTTTTCGGCATAGTTTTTTGCAGCGTTTAGTAATTGGTCTAGTAATTCTTTTGTATCCATAATGTTTATTCCTGTTAAATCTATGTGATGTTTCTTCTGATTATTTTTGTCTTTGTTAGGATCTTCTTAAAGATCCTTCAGTGCTTCCTTGATGAGGGGAAGCGTTATCTTTCGGCCAGTACTTAAACTTTGCTGGTCAATATTATCCAATATTTCCATTAATACATTGAGTTTTCGAGGGTAGCGTTTGTATAAGTAATCGATAATATTTTGGTGTATTTCAAATCCTCGTTGTCTTGCTCTAAATTGTAGTGCAAGAAATTTATCTTTATCTGATAATTCATGTACTTGGTAGATACCCCCCCAAAGCAGACGAGATGCAAGGTCTGGTAGCTTATAATCAAGCTGATGAGGATTATTGCTAGCACTGATTAATAAGGTTTGTTGATGTAAGCGTGTTTCATTAATAAGATGAAACAAAGCCTCCTCCCAAATATCATTTCCAATAACGGTATCAATATCATCAACAACAATCATTGATGAGTTGCTTAAACCTTGTAGGCAGTTAGTGTTATATAATGATAGTACACTCAATGGGAGGTAGCTCACAATAGCACCTGAGAGTGAAGCCTTTTGACAGCAGGCTTGCAGTAAGTGAGATTTTCCTGCTTGTGTGTTACCCCAAAAGAAAAATTGTCCTTGCTCTTGGCGTTCTGCAATAAGTTTAAGTAAGTTCACTACATCGACATTATCTTTGTGGGTATAAAATGAATCAAACCGATAACCGTCGCGTAAGGAAATGTCTAAAGTGAGTTGCTGCATTCAATATATTTTCCAAGGGCTAGATAGTGTAAATATTACTTTCTTTATAAGAGCGATGTAAGTGTCGCATTAATACAGCGATGATAGCAGCGATGGGTAGTGCGAGTAATACGCCGAAGAATCCAAATAACTGACCACCGGCCAAGACAGAAAAAATGACGGTAACAGGGTGCAAACCAATACGTTCACCAACAAAGAGTGGTGTTAATACAATAGATTCAATGACTTGTGCAATACCGAAAACGAGAAAGACTAGCATTAAGTTTACAATATCGTAGGTTTGAAACATTACGGCAATACCAGCAACCAAGACCCCGATGATGAAACCTAAGTAAGGGACAAAACTGACAATACCCGCCATCATGCCAATCAGTAAAGCAAATTCAACACCAATTAACCCAAGTCCAATAGAGTAAATTGTTCCTAATGCTAACATGACAGAAAGCTGACCTCTGAGGAATGCGCCAAGCACATCATCCGATTCTTTTGCTAGTTGAGAAATTTTAGGTTCTATATCTCGTGGTAATAAATCTTGAATATTGGCAACAAGAATATCCCAATCACGCAATAGGTAGAATGTAATCACAGGGGTTAGCATAATGGTTGTCAGCCAGCCAAAAATAATCATACTGGAATGGGATATTGTTTTAATGATTCCTTTGATAAATCCACCTGTTTGCCCCCAGTGTTCGGTGAGTGCTTTTTTGATTTCATCAACTTCCATTACACTAGTATCAATACCAAAAATATCATGTAACTGTGGCTGTAAAAGCGTCATTGCCCAATCAATATAATTTGGTAATCGTATAGCTAATTTGGATAACTGAGTCTCAAAAAGGGGAATAACAAGTAAGAAAATTGCTAATATTGCCAAAATGATTGTAATAAAAACGATGCTAACAGAAAGAGTGCGAGAAAGTTTTTTCGCCTCTAGCTTATCAACAAGGGGGTCGCCTAAATAGGCGAGCAAAGCACCGAGTACAAACGGCGTTAAAATGGGTGAGAGTAGATAAAGCAGTAAAAAGGAGATTGAGGCGATAGTAAGCCAGAACCAACGGGTATTATTTGTCATACTTTTTTATACTTCCTTAGGGATTTATTTCTTATAGTCGAGAGTATAACGTGTCCATAAGGTAACATAGGCAATGCCGCTGATAAACGTGCTGAGTGTAACGATCCATATAAGGGTCGGCATAATATCTTTAGGAAGACTCTGAACTGCGGCTTGATATAGAGTGACAACAGCTAAAATAATTTGTAGAGCAGTATTGATTTTACTGATAATTAAAGGCTTTATGCTCTCATCTTGAGTGATGTGTCGATAAGCGAAAGCTCCTGAGATAATAACAATATCTCGGAATATAATGAGGCCAACCAGCCACCAAGGTAAAAAATTTTTTAGCCCACAAACAATAAAAATGCTTACCAGCAAAAGCTTATCAGCGGCAGGGTCTAACATTGCCCCTAATTTTGATTGCCAATGAAAAGTTCTAGCTAAAAATCCATCTAGGGCATCGGATAAGCCTGCAATAATCATAAGAATAAAGGCACTATTGTATTCTTCTTTCCAAATCAGCACAGCAATAGGCAAGACCATTAAAATGCGAATAATGCTGATTATGTTTGGGATATTCCTCAATAGTTGCATTGAGCTTTTACCATGATAAATGAGTTTTAAGGGCTTACCATTTTCAGGAAAGCTTCCAATAGTATAGTGAATAATTAATCTTAAACAAAAAGATAAATAGGAAAGTCTGTTATGTAAGAGACAAGACAAATCCAATAATATTTGGGCGTAGGCGAAAAAGTAGGGGTATATCGCAAGATAGAGGAATAAGTCCAAAGAGGGAAAAATGGACAAGTAAATATTAGATTTATTTTGTACTATTTATGAAAAGGTTTTTTTGATGTTTCGATGTGGTGCGGGAGAGGTCTTCACATTGAATAATGTAAGTATTTTATAAATAACGATATTCTTATTTTTTAGTATTGATTGATACCATGGATTATACCATAAAAAAAGTTTGTACCATGGTATCAACTACCATAAATCAATAACTTACAAACCACGCATAAATGCTGGGTTTTCTCGAAATTATACCCACAAAAAAGCCCCACTCTTTTGAGTGGGGCTAACCAGTTTGTAAAGTTTTTAGTCTAACTATGTAAGGTTTTAGAAACCAAAATATTCAAGCACCTGCTCCAACCAGTTCCAGAATAATTGGTGAAGCATGAAATAAATGCTGATAA
>JALVRY010000385.1 GCA_027024625.1 Thiotrichaceae bacterium | reverse complement strand
TATCGTGCCAATGTTTGGCTTTGGAGAAAATATAGTTTAATAGGAAGATTGATGATTTCTTTGCGGAACCGCTTAATTTATAAAAATAAGTTATATTTAACAATAAGATACAACTATAAAGAGCAAAGCAATGCTTACTTATAATGCTGCTGAGATAGTTTGCTATAAAAAATCAACTAAAATATACAGCTAAACTTTATGATCAATAAGTGCACTATTTTAAAGCAGCAAATATATTATGTGCCACGAATTAGGGCAGTGCTTTTTTCTCATTACGTAACCCCAATCACCTATAGATACACTGGAGTCTGGAGAGACTAAGTAGGAGTGAAACAAATACTTGCATAACCCCTAAAGCCTCGTAACCAGACTAAAACTTTTATAACGATTAATTATCTAGCTCTAATATAAACCATGCCATCTTCCACCTTTGCATCAAAGGCATTGGTACAGCCTTCATCAGGTGCAACGGCTTCGCCACTATCGAGTTGGATTTTCCAGTTATGTAATGGGCAGGTGACGGTTGTGCCGTGTACGATGCCTTGTGATAAAGGGCCTTTCTTATGTGGGCATTCGTCTTTTAGGGCGAATACTTGGTCAGCACTATTGCGGAATACGGCAATCGTCATTGTGTCTGTTTCTACGGTTCTTGCACCCAAAGCTGGGATTTCTTCTAGCTTGGCAACTTGCATCCAATCTTTCATTTTTTGGTACCTTATGTGTATTTTTGTCGTCAAAAAAGCTTTTAACACAGAGTTCACCAGAGGGAGGCACAGAGAACACAAAGTTTTTAGGAGGTGAGGCTTTAGAAACTCTGTATTCTCTGTGCTCTTCCCTCCGTGCCCTCTGTGTTACAGCTCTTTAGCTCGCAACTTTAATTGTCTGGAATTCGTGAGCATTTTCACCTTCTGCGGCAGCTTTCCATGGGTCAATTTGTGCGTATTTTTGCGATTCTAGGAATCTAGCGTGGAGTTCTTTACGTTGCACTTCGTCTTCCAGTATGTCCTTAATTTTCTGCAATCCAACACGTTCAACCCAAGGGGCGGTACGTTCTAGATAAATGGCATCTTCACGATAGAGTTGACAGTATGCACCTGTCCATTCTAGCACTTCTTCTTCTGTTTCTACTTTAGTGAGGAAGTCAGTGACGCGAACTTTGATTCCGCCATTTCCTGCAACGTGAAGTTCATAACCTGAATCAACGCATACCACGCCAATATCTTTAATCGTAGCTTCAGCACAGTTACGTGGGCAACCTGATACTGCCAGTTTGAATTTATGCGGCATCCAAGAACCCCATGTGAGTTCTTCTAGTTTTACGCCTAAACCAGTCGAATCTTGTGTTCCCATACGACACCATGTGTCACCGACACAGGTTTTTACTGTACGCATCGCTTTACCGTAAGCGTGACCTGATACAAATCCCGCATCAGATAAGTCTTTCCAAATTAACGGCAGTGTTTCTTTCTTGATGCCAAACATGTCGATACGCTGTCCGCCTGTGACTTTCATTTCAGGAACTTTGTATTTGTCTGAAACATCTGCGATTGCTCGTAGCTGATCAGAAGTACACATGCCACCAAACATACGAGGAACAACAGAATAAGAACCATCTTTCTGGATGTTGCCGTGGGCACGTTCGTTGATAAAGCGTGATTGTGGGTCGTCGTAGCCAGGGTATTCGCACAATAAGTAATAATTCAGTGCCATACGACAACTTGGGCAACCGTCTGGTGTGCTCCAGTTAAGGTATTTACGAATTTCTTCCTGTGTTTTTAAGCCTTGCTCACGCATAACGGCGCGGACTTCTTCGTGTGAATGTTCGGTACAGCCACACATGCCTTTTTTACTAGGAGCTTGTTCAAAGTCACCGCCTAACGTGTGTGCAAGTAAAGACTCAACCAAGCCAGTACATGATCCACAAGAAGATGATGCCTTGGTGTGTGCTTGCACTTCTTCTAGCGTAAATAATTTTTTATCAGTAATGGCATCGACAATATCTTTTTTGCAAACACCGTTACAACCACAGATTTCCGCATCATCAGGGAGTAGGGCGACACGATCTTCATCACCATGCCCCGAATCACCTAAGTGAGCTTGTCCGAATAGGATGGATTTACGGAAGTCAGATACATCTGTGCCTTCTTTAAGTAGTTGGAAGTACCAAGTGCCATCGACGGTATCGCCATAAAGTACACAACCAATAACTTTATTGTCTTGCAATACTAATTTCTTATAAGTGCCAGAAGCTTCATCATGTAGCACTAATTCTTCTGTACCTTCACCACCTGAAAAATCGCCCGCAGAGAATAGGTCGATGCCTGTTACTTTCAATAAAGTCGATGTAACTGAGCCCTCGTAGCGAGCAATGCCGATTTCTGCAAGATGGTTGGCCGCAACTTTAGCCATCTCAAATAAAGGGGCAACCAAGCCGTAAGTTAAACCTCTGTGCTGAACACATTCACCAACTGAGTAGATATTAGGATCAAAGGTTTGCAAGGTATCATTGACGACAATGCCTCGCTCACAATGCAAGCCTGCTTTTTCTGCAAGCTCAAAGTTTGGTTTGATACCAACCGCCATGACGACAAGATCCGCGTCAATTGTTTCGCCATTTTTGAATTTCAGACCCTCAACACGATCTCCACCGATGATTTCATCGGTAGCCGTCTCCATTAGGAACTTCATGCCTTTTTCTTCTAGCGATTTTTTCAGCATGGCAGAAGCTGGCTTGTCTAGCTGACGCTCCATCAAAGAGTCAAGCAGATGTACAACGGTGACATCCATGCCCTGCTTCATCAAGCCATTAGCGGCTTCTAAGCCGAGAAGACCGCCGCCGATGACAACAGCCTTTTTGTAGTTCTTGGCTGCATCAATCATGGTATCGACATCAGCGATATCACGGAAGCCAATTACGCCTACATTGTCTGCACCCGGTAAGGGCAGCATGAATGATAATGAACCAGTAGTGATCAATAGGCGGTCATAAGGAGCTTCTGTGCCATCTTCAGCAATGACTTTTTTAGCAATACGATCAATTTCGGTAACTTTTTTGCCTTTGTGCAAAGTAATATTGTTATCAACGTACCATTGCTCTTCATTGAGCATGATTTCATCAATTGTTTTCTCATCTGCCAATACAGGTGAAAGCATAATGCGATTGTAGTTGCCATAAGGCTCGTCACCAAAGACGGTAATATTGTATTTTTCTGGCTCTAGTTTTAATAACTCTTCGACAGTTCGCATTCCTGCCATGCCGTTTCCGATCACTACCAAATTTTTCATATTTTCTCGACTCCAAATCAGTCTGAAACATTGCTTATATATGTGAGTTATCTAAGCAATATTCATGCCAGTTATTTATACCTGAATCCGTGACTTCACTACGGCACAGTGAATAAGCTATTGATTCATCACGGGTTTAAAAAATGCCCGCTTAACCTACGGGTGAAGCTA
>JALVRY010000384.1 GCA_027024625.1 Thiotrichaceae bacterium | reverse complement strand
AATTACAGTAACAAAGCAAGGCGATGTCGATATTGAGATTCGTGCCAGTATTGAAGCATTGCTAACAGGGATTAATGGTCGATATAAAAATACACAAGATGCTCCCAATGCTGATGAGTATGATGCCCTAAGGCGGATGAGTAGCAAGCAGTTAATGCCTGAATTTAAGAAATTTGAAGCTACTTTTTTGCATAAAGTGAAGCTGATTGATGATAAAAATCAGCAAATCCCACTAACCATAAAACAGGTCAAAATTCCTCCGCGTGGTTATGTGAAAGTACCGCGAATTAGTCTTATCAAGCTTGCGGGAAAGGTGGATTTGTCTGCTAAATCAGTACAGTGGTATTACCCTTTATCCTTTGGTGATCATGCGATTCGACTGCGGCAGGTAGATAAAGCCAAGCAAAAATTTCATTGGTCGGAATGGCAATGGCTACGTACCGATAAACTAAGCGAGCCTTTGTCGCTTACCGAGATTGTCACACTCAAGCCACTGCACGAAACTATCGCCAATTATATCGAGCTAGGCTACAAACATATTTTGCCAAAAGGCACAGACCATATTTTGTTTATCCTTGGCTTATTCCTTTTCTCCACTGCTTTACGCCCTTTGCTATGGCAAATCACTATGTTTACTATTGCCCATACCATCACATTGGGCTTGGCAATGAATGGCATTTTTGATTTGCCTGAAAGAATCGTGCAGCCGCTAATCGCCTTATCCATTGTTTATGTGGGTGTGGAAAACGTCTTTTCTCGTGGTTTGCAAAAAAGCCGATTAATCTTAGTTTTTGCCTTTGGATTATTGCATGGGCTAGGTTTCGCTAGCATGTTGGCAGATTTTGGAATGCCTGATAATGCCTTTGTAACGGCGTTGATTAGCTTTAATGTGGGTGTGGAATTCGGGCAGCTAAGCATCTTACTGATGGCTTTCTTGCTTATCGGATTCTGGTTTGGACGACGAAAATGGTACAAAAACTTGGTGATTAACCCCGCTTCAATCGTTATCGCTTTGATAGCCTTCTATTGGTTTATTGATCGTTTAGATGTGGGAATAATATAGCGGTTTAACACAGAGTTCACAGAGGAAGGCACAGAGAACACAAAGACTTTATTAAAAACTCTGTGTCCTCTGTGCTTCTCTCCGTGCTCTCTGTGTTATAAAAAACTTAAATGCAGCTCAATCTAGCCTACAATGAACACTTTAATTTTAAAAATTGCTCTGGGTCGCCATGCTCTGCCTCTTCATTGTTCCACATTCTCGCTTTACAGTGCGATTTTAGCTCGCCTTCTAATCGTACACCTGAGATCTTGGAATAAACCATGATGGCAACGCCGCTTGGGTCGGCAAAATTCCATGTGATTTTATTTTTTCCTTGCATGGGGATTGCTTGTGCTAAGGGCAAAGTAAAATCAAGCTGTAATAGCTTTTTTCCTTTATCTGTTATTTCTTCAATAGTGAATTGTTTCACTTGCCCTGTTTTTACATCTTTTCCATTAAGTTGAATATTGGTGAAATAATGATTTTTGCTCAAGTCGGCCAATGTTTTCTTTGCAAGAGCTTGTAAGTTAGGGTTTTGAGCTTTCATTAAGGCAGACATTTTTTCGTCATAAACCCATGAAACATTAATGGCGTTTAATTGCTGATTTTGATCCACAGCAAATGTCGTTTCAATATCAATGAAGTAGTGAAAATGTTCTGCATATGTCGTTTGGCTGACAAGTGTAAGCATCATAATAAGTGTTGCAAGCCATGATGCTTTTTTGATTTTGTATTGATACATTGTTGTTTCCTTTTAAGGTTTTACTGTCATTAAAACTAAAACGAATAGAGCACTGGTGGCAATCCATGAACCAATTACGCGTAACACAACACCATTGATTAAGTTGCGTAAAACATAGCTAAGGAGGTTTAGTAGCACAAATATTGCTGTCATGCTTGCTGTCGCTCCTAGTAACCAGTTAATCATAATACTATTACCAAAACCTGGAATCATAATAGGTCTAGAATCTAGCCCTAAAATACTTCCACTAATGATGAGTAGAGGTAATAGAATAAGTGGTGATAGTTTCAAGCGTAGAGTCACCAACAAACCGATAATTAAGGCAATAATGAGTATTAATAGTTCCACATTCCATGTTGGTGTATAGAAATGATTAATGCTAAAACCAATAATAAGTGAGCCGATAAAGATTGAAATATTTTTGATTGAAATACCCCAAGCTTGTTGCCCCAGTAATATAGCGAGTGCAATCACTAAAATTAGCTGAGACGGTGTTTGAGGTGGATGCCAAAAGCCTTCCATAAACCATGTTGTAGAGAAAAAGTTCACCTGTTGCCTCTCTTTATTAAGGTTGAGTCGTGGTGACTAATCGTATACCACAATATGATGAGATAAAGATTAATTATTTTTAATTTTTATCAGTACCCTATGGCAGGTTTAATATTAAGTATTAGAATAGTCTTACTCAAAGATAAAAGGAAATATGATGCATATAATGACTTTTAGAATAAAGGCAGTAATGACTAGCCTTTTGTTTTTATTGATCCTATTTGAACCTGCTTTCGCTCACTCAGATGTTGCAAGCTTGCAAGGTGGTTTTATGAGCGGCTTTATGCACCCGATTTCAGGGCTTGATCATGTTGTCGCTATGGTTGCTGTTGGTTTATGGGGAGCCTTTTTAGGTAAGCCGGCAATCTGGGTATTGCCTGTGGTTTTCCCTCTTGTGATGGCATTTGGTGGTGCTTTAGGCATCGTGGGTGTGCCGATTCCTTATATTGAAACAGGTATTGCATTATCAGGTGTTGTGCTAGGTCTTGTCGTTTTATTTGCAATAAAGCCGCCCATGTGGATTGCGGCGATTATTGTAGGTGCTTTTGCAATTTTCCACGGGCATGCTCATGGAACAGAACTTCCTAATGCGGCAAATCCGTTAGTCTATAGTATGGGCTTTGTAATCGGAACGGGGCTTTTGCACTTAGCAGGTATCGCAATTGGTGAGCTTAAACGTCTACCAAAAGGCGAATGGATTGTTAGAGCAGGCGGTGCGATTATTGCCGCCATTGGCATGGGTTTCTTAACGCATGTCATTTCAGCTTAGAGCTCGTGATAACAAGTTGATGGATTGGGTTTTAGAAAGGGTGCAAGTATTCATAAATACTCGCGCCTATGCCCAGCTTGAAGTTATTGAACTTTAGGCTTTGCTTCTTGTGATAGGCTCGTCAATGTTTTGCCAATAGATACTATCCTGAATCTGTGACTTCGATGCGGATTCGGGACTATCGTTTTTAGTTAATTTAGCTTTTTATTTATCTGTTAAGCTGGCCAATAACTCCTCTAGCATGGACGCAACCATTTGCTCATTCTCTTTAGCATACTCTTTGCCAAGGTTTGTTTTTGTGTTGTTGTTTTGTAATTTACTAACTTCACTGAAATTATGCTCTTTTTTCTTTGGATGT
>JALVRY010000383.1 GCA_027024625.1 Thiotrichaceae bacterium | reverse complement strand
CAACTCACCCTCTAACAGCTCCGCCGCCTCATTTAATGCCTTATACGAGGTGAACAACATGAAAGTTCGGCCACCACAAGCCTTTATAACTGGAATAGCAGCCTCAACAACAGAAGGTACAAATTCAACATGCTGTGGCTCAGGGATATTCGTTGGTGAATAGAGCAAAGCATTATGCCAATAATCAAAAGGACTATCTAATAACTCCTCTTCAGCCTCACTGAGCCCAATACGCTGGGTATAATGTTCAAAAGATTGTCCAACGGCTAGCGTTGCCGAAGTAAATATCCATGCACAGGTAAAACTATCCATCTGTCGACTAAATGGTAGAGCAATATCTAACGGTGTTGTGATTAAAGAAAAAGATCGCGTAAATGTTTCATACCACTGCACTGTATTTTCTTGCGTGGTCTGTAATCGTTTTAAGCGTACAGATTGCTCTTGCAAGCGTTCATAACAAGTTTTTAGCCCCTTTCCACGCTGAGATAGCTCCTGCATAATCACCAGTAAATCATCAACAACTTGCATCAATGTTGCCATCGCTTTTTCAATCGGTGGCTTAGATTTTATACGATACCAAGGAGCACGCTGACCGGGCTTATCCATCGCTAAGCGTAAGTCCATCACGGCTTTATCCATCACTCGTAATTCATCCCTTACTGCCGGCATGTCTTTAGCATCAATGAGACTTTCTGCTAGAGTATCTCGCACCCACTCTTGTAACTGTCGACTGCTGATTACCTCACTAAAAAAAGTGGATGCAATTTCTGGAATTTGATGAGCCTCGTCCAAAATAACGGCATTAGCACTAGGCAACAACTCACCAAACCCTTCTTCCTTTAAAGCAAGGTCTGCAAAAAATAAATGATGATTAACAACAACAACATCGGCTGCTTGGGCTTCTCGCCTAGCATTAACGACATGGCACTCTTCATAGAAATCACAATCCGCACCCAAGCAATTATCCGCAGTTGAAGTAACTCGCGGCCAGATCTCCGAATCATGCGGCACTGTTGTAATTTCAGCAATATCACCATTATCTGTGATACCAGACCAATCATCCACCCTGTGCAAATGCGATACGGTACGACGATCGCTAAAAGTACCATCTGCCAATGCCAAGTTTAGGCGATGAGTACAAAGATAGTTTGCCCGACCTTTAAGTAGCGCAACTTTGGTGCTAGTTTTCAGGGCTTTTTTAACGATGGGAATATCTTTTTGGAATAACTGATCTTGTAGTGTTTTACTACCCGTAGAAATAATAATTCGTCCACCTGATGCTAAAGCAGGTACAAGATAAGCAAAGGTTTTTCCAACTCCTGTCCCTGCCTCAATTACAACTTTTGAATAGTTTTGCAAAGCTGATTCAACCGCCTTAACCATCGCTTGTTGTTGCGGTCTAACCTGAAAACCCGAGATACTTTTAGCGAGCGGCCCATCCTCGCCTAATAAATCACCCGCAGTATTAACATCTTCCCCCATTTAATCTCGCCCTTAAAGTGAGCTACTTGCCCGCATTGCATCTTGCATACCTTGCATATCTCCCATTTTCTTTCGTGCATTTGCCACTAACTTCCAATTACGGCGTAGTAAGTCAGTATTATTTCTAGAGGTTAAAGATATCGATTTTTTTGCCATGGAAGACGCTTGTTTGTAACTTCCCTTATGAAAATGAGCTTCTGCCAATTTATTCCACAAGTCGGGGTTATTGGGCTGAATCCGTAAACCGCGTTCTAGCTTATCAATCGCTGCATCACTACGCCCCGCCAACATATCAACTTTGGCACGCAACATAAGAGCCATAACAGCAGTTGATGTACCGCTCTCTTCAGCAGAAGCAGATGCCGAACCAGTCACACCGCTCTTACCCGACTTGGATAGATAAGGATCTAAGCGATCGCTTTCCTCATCTATTTTCCGAGCTGCATCCTGTTTACTCATAATCGAAGTCTTACCATCAACTTCTTGAGCCTTCACTGCCACATTATCAGAATAACGATCAACTTTTGCAGAGTATGGCGTTTTAATCGGCTTAGGTCTTGGTTTTGGTTTTGGTTTCACCCTTGGTGTTGGCATTTCTATTGGGCGAGCCACGGGGACAGGTGGCTTTACCTCTGGAGTGGAACACCCTACAGCAAAACTAGATACAACAATTAGAAGTCCAATATTATTTGCTTTCATTTTTATTCTCTATATTTATCCTGAGAGCTTTGCATGAAAGCTCTCATGTTGCCTTATCACAAAAAATTACTGTACTAGCTGATCAACCCAGTTACTCTGCACGCCCTGTGGTGTTTCCCCCTCTGGAATAGTAGTTTCTGGAGGCGGAGGAGGCGCGCAATAACGTGTTTTCCTTGGAGTCGAACCTTTAATAAATGGTAAACTGAGAGGACTTCCACAAGATGGGTTATACCTTAAACCACTGTCCTTATCTATTTTAGCCCAACGGATGCTTTTTGGCCTCCTTGGGTTGAAAGGCTTAGTTGGTAAAACTTTCATAAAGTCTCCCCAGACCTTCAATGCACCAGAGCCTCCCGTTAAATTGGTTGGTTTATTATCATCACGCCCCACCCAAACAGTCACCACATGCTCACCAGAAAAACCTGCAAACCAACTATCACGTTTATTATTTGTCGTACCTGTTTTACCTGCGACTTTTTTGTAGGAGGGTAATATACCACTGAGTGCTTTGGCAGTTCCTTTTACGGTTATTTCATGCATGGTGTGACCCACTAAGTAAGCTGCCCCAGGTGAGGCAACCTGATCAACCGTAATGGGATAGCGATTCACAATCTCACCCTGTGAGTTCATCACGCTACGGATTGCCTTCAAAGGTGAATACTGACCACCAGCCGCAATCGTTTGATACATTTGCTGTACTTCCATGGGAGAAAGCTCTAAAGCACCAAGAACAATAGACGGAAATTCTGGTACTTTAGACTTAACACCCAAGGCATGAATCATATCAACCACTTTATCAATCCCTAATTTCACGCCAATTCTTACCGTCGGCGTATTACGAGATAAAATCAGTGCCTCATACAACAAAACTGTACCGCGATCACGATGATCATAGTTACGCGGCTTCCAGTATTTTCTACGTCCTAGTTTTACGGTTACATTGCCATCACTTAAACGCGTCGCAAGTGTAAAGCGGCGTTTGTGTTCTAAAGCTGCAAGATAAACGGCTGGTTTTACAACAGAACCAATTTGTCGTTTTGCATCAAGAGCACGGTTATAGCCTGCATAACGAGCATCACGCCCTCCAACAACAGCAAGAATTTCTCCACCCTGTATGGTGCTAACAACCATCGCACCATTAAGTCGCCCTTTGTGAATTCGTTGAGATCGCTCTAACTTGCGTACTCGCCTGCGCACCACGCCTTCTGCCATCAATTGCACTATGGGATCCATAGAAGTGAAGATTAACATCCCTTCATTACGTAAATCTTCTTCTCGATAATCACGTTTAAGTTGTTTTCGAACCAGCTCTAAATAGGCAGGAAATGGTGTTACACCAGAAGGTTTAACTTGACCGACATCCAATGGCATTTTTTTGAATTTTTCCGCCTGTTCTTGTGAGATCGCGCCACCAATGACCATCTGATCTAATACAAGATTTCTACGCTCTAATGCAATTTTAGGATTTCGGCGTGGATTATAATAAGAAGCTCCTTTGGCCAAGCCTATTAGCATGGCAATTTCATGTATTTTGATTTCTTTAATTGGGCGATTGAAATAAAACTGAGATGCTAAGCCAACACCATGAATCGCCCGATTTCCATCTTGCCCTAAATAAATCTCATTTAAATAGGTTTCTAAGATTTCATCTTTTGAATAATGAAATTCAAGTAACACAGCCATAACAGCTTCTTTCAACTTCCGCGCCCATGTTTTCTCGTTACTAAGATAATAATTTTTCACTAATTGCTGTGTGATAGTACTACCACCTTGTACCGTATGCCCTGCCTTGATATTCGCAACCATTGCTCTAGCAACAGAAGCAGGATTCACCCCCCAATGGCTGTAGAATTTTTTATCTTCTACGGCTAACAAGCCTTTAATCAACATAGGAGAAACATCTTTTAAACGAACCAAAACACGATCTTCATTATGCTTAGGGTAAAAATTCCCTATCAACGATTGCTCTAAACGCATTACTGATAGTTCATTATCATTATTTGCATTGGTCAAAGAGGCAATTCTGCCTTTTCGAATCTTCAGATTAATAACACGCGAAGGCTCAATATCATCGGCAAATTGAAAGCCACGAGTATGTATCGTAAAGCTATTACCCTTGCGTTTATATTCACCCGTATCTTTAGGCTCTTCTACTTTACGGTAATGAAGTAATTGAGTAAGTTCTTGTTCAAGATGATCTGCATTCAACAGACGACCTTTATATATTTCTAACGGACGAGCAAAGACACGAGCTGGCAGCTCCCAGCGTTTTCCCTCAAACTTTTGGGTTACTTTTTCATCGAGGTCAACAACATAGGTAATGCCAATAAGAATACCCAAGACCAATGCTATTAATACTAATAGCCAAAAAATATTCCAGATAAACTTTAGAAAGGTCAACAGGCCTCGGAAAAAACGCTTTCCTCGGCTGGGTTGTTTTTGTTCAGCTTCATCCATTTATCTATTTTCCAATTTATAATTATTTGATTTCATAAAACGACACAAAATCAGAATCCAAGTTTATTGCGGCCTTGACCAACCCATAACACGAGATGCCAACAAAGATTATAGCGTGGACTGTGAGAATATCAGCGAGTTCCTTTCTGAACATATTCCCACCTTATCAGACTGTCTCCTAGGCGTTTAAAGTATAGGAAGCACTACGAAAATCGTCAAAATTTAGCATTACAGACAGATATTTCAGGATGATGAGCTGAGTATCAACTACACTTGAGCTATCTCTGAACATATCAACTACACTTGAGCTATCTCTGAACATATCAACTACACTTGAGCTATCTCTGAACATAAACTTAACAAAAATAAACTTATCTATACACTTTATTTACAAACATTCTCGACTTTAAGGACAAAATCAGTATGAAATTAATAAAGACACTCACAATGCTCTTTAGTATATCACTTTTTACTAATATATATGCAACTGCTGAAACATACGAAAGCAGATACACCAGCCTCAAAGCCAAAGACTGTATTACTATACGCGAAGGTCATGAATCAATTGTGCAGGAATGCCCTAGTTTTTCAGGCTATCGTTTGCATGCTAGCGAATTCGACTTACGCCAAAGCCTCACTTTACTCAAAGGTGGACATGAATATCCCCTAGAGTTTTGGGATACTGTCAGCCCTGCATTTAGCACGTTAGGCTCAAAAGCCGAATGGCGTTTTATTGAAGAAACTGACAAACCCAGAGCGATCGCACTCATTGTTCGCCTTAATGTCGTAACAGGGGAGGAAGCAAATAAAACAAAGTCTTGGCTTGTTGTAAGTAAAATTACAGACAAAAATATCTGTGTTGTAGGAAAAATTCCCCCACAGACAGATGGCTCTCAAAATCAAAAAGCCCGAGACTTAGCAGATGCTGCAGAAGCAATGCCTTGTCTATAAAAGAAGTATCCCCATGATCATCTAAAATCATTTATTATCTCGAACATGCCAACTTTATCCCACAATACCGCAGTCAAACACCTCCTTGGTAGTAGAACTGCCAAAGAGGGCGTTCCTCTTGCTAAACAATTAATGTTTTTTGCACTGCTGTGGATAATAATCACTGCCAGCATCTCCTACATTGGGCGTGACAATCTCTCTGCAGAGCGTCCTATGAGCTGGCTTATGGTTGTTTTTCCATTAATGGGTTTATACATTTTTTTTGTAGCTTATGACTGCTATTTATTTTGGAAGAATATGGGAAAATCCTCACTTTTTCTTGCAAAAGATTCCTTTCATTGTAGTGACAACATCAAAGGCTACGTTGAATTTAAAGACTTAAAATGGAATGGAAAAACAGAAGCCTCTGCGTATATTAGCTTGCAAAAGAAACAGTCTTCTGAAAATAATCAGGTGGAATGGTCAACCAAAGCACAAACACAATCAGCTCCTGGGAATACAGGCATTCGCGTCTCATTTTCTTGCCTCGTAAAACCCATGTTAAATGAACCTCCCTCATCCAAAGTACACACATGGTGCCTGCACATTACTCTCAAACACAATAATGTCACCTACAAAGAGAGTTTCTCTATTCCCATGTGTGAAGCTCATAAACGCTAAGGGGCTGTATGAGACAAAAAAGACTGTAGATTAAGAGACTGTGCAAGTATTCTGGGACTGCGAAAAAATGAGGAAAAATTTTCCAGATTTTGTTTAAAAATGAAGGTAATAGCAGGCTATTGGCTGAATTTTTAAACAAAATCTGGGGAATTTTAACCATTTTTTTCGCGTTTCATGAATACTTGCACAGTCTCTTAAGCTTAGGGTTTCACTCCTAAGCTTCTCTCCAGTACAATTCTGATTTTTTAGCAACAAGCCCAAAATCATGCAACTCAATAAAATTCCAGCCACTGTAGTCACAGGCTTTTTAGGTAGTGGAAAAACCACTCTGCTCTCTAATATTATTAAAAAAGCAAATGGTAAGCGCATTGCAATTATAGTTAATGAATTTGGCGAAATGGATATTGACGCCAACTTGCTACGCAGCTGCCCAATAGAGGGATGCGAAGATTCTGACTCACAAAAGCTTGAAGATGGTGTTTATGAATTAGCCAATGGATGTATTTGTTGCACAGTTGAAGAAGAATTTTTACCCGTAATGAAGCAATTAGTAGAACGCAAAGATGAAATCGATCATGTACTTATCGAAACATCAGGCTTGGCACTACCCAAGCCCCTCGTTCAAGCATTCAACTGGCCTGAAGTCAAAAGCCACTTTACGGTCGATGCTGTTATTACCGTCGTTGATGCACCCGCCACTGCCGCAGGACAGTTTGCCCATAACCCTGATGAAATTGCTAAGCAGCGTTTAGCTGACGAAAGTTTAGACCATGACCCCAGTTTGCATGAATTATTTGAAGATCAACTCGGTGCCGCCGATTTAATCATCCTTAGCAAAGCAGACTTAGTAAATGCTAAACAACAACAATCCGTTGAATCCCTCATTAAATCAGAAATTGATCCTTCAGTTAAAATCATTAGTGTTGCTAACGGTGAAATTTCATCAGAATTAATCACAGGCTTACAGTCTGCCAGTGAAAACCATATTGAAGAATTCCACTCACATCATGATGAGCATCACTCAAACGGCCATCATCATAAACATGCACATGATGATTTTGACTCACATGTTCTAGAGCTAGGCGAAATCGATAGTGATGTCTTAGTTAAGAAACTACAAAAAATTATCAAAGACAATACAATCTACCGTATTAAGGGTTTCGCAGCCATTCCAAATAAGCCGATGCGTCAGGTTATCCAAGCCGTTGGCGGCAGAATAGAAACTTATTTTGATAGACTATGGAAAACGGATGAAGCTCGCACAACACAACTTGTTATCATCGGTAAAGAACTTGATAGCCATGCAATTCAAGCTGTATTAGAAGCTGAATCTATAACCTCCACTACAGCACTGTAGGAGCTTGTCCTAGAACTAGAAGCGTAGCGAAAATCACAGAAACATTATAAGGTGGGCTTATTGAATGAGGCCAATAGTTATTCTATTTAACGAATTGAATAAGTCCAGATTATGATGTTTATGGGGTTTGCAGTAGCTTATTAGTTCTCGGACAAGCTCCTAAGTAAGTTTTCAGGGAAAATTCCAGCAGTATTCTCCCTAAAAATAACACAACGTAACGGCTCAATGTTTCCTTTGATCTAAAAACCTCTACACTACCTGACAAAAAGCACACCTAAAACCTTATATTTTTTATCATTTTGACTATGCTCATGGAGTAGATTTAAGTACAAAGGTACTCACATGTCATATTGTCAAAGAATCCTACTATTGCTTTTCAGCTTTTTACTTGTAAGTTGCAATACAGACAAAACACCGACTTCCAACACACAAAGTGTACTCCGTAGCGATATTAAAGCACACTCTATTGAGCTTGATGTCCTAATCAATAGCTTGCGTATTAGAGAAAGTCCCAATAGTACTGCAAAAATAATTGATAAAGTCTCATCAGGAGACCGTGTTATTTGGGAAGGCGAAATCAGTGATAATAAAGACAAAGTTACATTACGTGGTGTTAAATTTAATACGCCTTGGATAAAGATTAAAACAAGCGATGGTATTGATGGTTGGGTTTATTCTGCTGCAATCGGTACAAGCTCTGTCACCAATTCTCTCAGTAATAAATTCAATAACATGAGAAGTGAAAGCTTCTTTGGTGAAAAACTATCAGCACAAATTCAGCACTACCAGAAAGCATATCAAGCAGCATCCTCAGAAAAGGATTTTTCTCTAGCATATCAGGAAGGGCAACAGCTTAGAGATGAAGCAGTCAACATCTTAGAAAAGAAAGCAGAGGTCAAACACCCTAATGAAATGGATATGACTTGGCTAGAACGCATCATGCCAGGTTACTCATTAAGTTACGCCGCAGAGGGTACACAATATTATCTATTTGCTGATTTTAATAATATGCTCAAAAAAGCGATACAAACAACGGGAAGTAATGATGAACAGTTTCTTCGCCTGTCAATGTTACTCTATCCTTACAATGGGAAAGAGGGCTTCTTTTACTATTGGTTTGAGCAAACATGGGATTATGGTGGTGAAAGTCTACTTGGACAAGGCAAGCATTTAGAAGCATTAAATAAACTATCAAACTTCGCAAAAAGCAGCTCATTATTTACTGATCAAATCAAAAAGTATAAAACTGCTTTGATACAAGACATTACAAATAAAAACACTAAATTCAAGGAAAGAAAGAAAAAACGAAAAAAAGAGTTAAACGACATTATCAAGAAAAAACCATCTATATTGGATGCAGATGAGTTAAAGGCATTGGAAGCAGTTAAATCACAACTTTAAGGAAACAACGATGAAAAAATTCACATTAGGCCTTTTGCTCAACACCCTTCTCTTTTTAGTCTTTAGCAGTAATGTATCTGCCGCTAACATCGCAGGGGTAAACGTACCAGATAGCTATACTTATGCAGGTAAAACAATGCAGCTTAACGGAGCAGGTTTACGTAAAAAGCTTTTCATCAAACTCTATGTGGCTAGCTTGTATTTAAGCCAAAAGAGTAAAGATGCGGCAACCATTATAAACGGCAATTCACCGATGGCGATCCGCTTAAATATTACATCATCATTGATTAGCGCTAAGAAGATGAAAGCTGCCACTCTTGAGGGGTTTAATCAATCAACAAACAATAATATTGAAGCCATTAAACCGCAGATAGATATGTTACTTGCGACCTTTGATAAAGGCGTAAGCAAAGGCGATACTTATGAAATGATTTATATTCCTAGTAAGGGCATTGATGTTGTTAAAAACGGAGCAAAAGTTGCAACCATCAAGTCAACTGCATTCAAAGCTGCATTATTTGGTATTTGGCTATCCGACAACCCTATACAAGCCAGCCTAAAAAAAGAAATGCTAGGAATGTAACAAAAAACTATCGAAGCCCAAAATTCATACCAATCGACAATCTCATCTTTGTCGATTGGTTTTCCTCAACTTCATGAACAACATTAGGGGCAAAGAAGACAAACATTCCCACTTGTGGTTTCACTCGCTGAGTATCATCACCCTGCCCTAACAGTAAATCTCCCGATTTATCAGGTACAGCAAGATAAAATACTCCCGATAGCAATTCATCATCTTCATCATGTCGATGTGCTGTTGTTCGATGCCCTTGATGCATTTCATTAAACCAAAACCCCACATCAGGTAATTGTTTCAGTCCCAAAATCCCTTGGGCAAATTGCTGAGCCTCCGTAAGCACGGCATCAATTTCAGGAAAAATTTCCCGCTGAATATAAATATTTTCATGTCTGCCTTCGAATAAATGCGTTTTCTTGGTTTCTTTTTGATTCTTCAACCGTGCATATTTTTCAAAGAAAGCATCATTAGGAGAATAAACACTTGAGTGAAATAATTTAACCATAATTTATTTTCATCAGCAGTCGATTTTATACAATAAATCCTGAATCCGTTGCTTCAATGCGGGTAACAGGGGATAAGATATTGGTTTAGCACGGGATTTTAAAAAATCTTAGCTTCACCCTTAGGTTAAGCGGGCATTTTTTTACCCGTGATGAATCAATAGCTTATTCACTGTGCCGTAGTGAAGTCACGGATTCAGGTAAATTTTTAAACAATAAAAA
>JALVRY010000382.1 GCA_027024625.1 Thiotrichaceae bacterium | reverse complement strand
AGTGTGTCGCCACAGATGATGGTTTCAAATTCATCGTGGAGACCTAAATCTTTTAATAAAGGAATGGTAAATTGGGCAGCTTTATTGGTAACACAACCGATTTTAAAACCAGACTCTTTTAAGAAAGCCATGCCTTCTACAACGCCAGGGTAGAGTTCACTACGCTTGGAGGTGTTCTCAGAATATAAGTCATTAAAAATGGGCATTGCTTTTTCAAATAGCTCTTTGTCAGGATAACCGTCTAAATCATTGGTCAATGCTCGTTCTGTTAAACGAATAACACCATTGCCCACCCATTTACGCACTGCTGCTTCGCCACGCATAGGCATATCGAGTTGTTTTAACATTTCATCTACGCAAAAAGCAAGATCAGGAACACTGTCGACTAATGTACCGTCGACATCAATGAGTACCATTTTTGGAGTGTATTTATTCATAAGAAAATAATCGGCAAAAGTGGGGATTATCTAGTATTGAAGGTTTTTAATACATTAACCACAAATTCACATATTAAGTAGGAATGCACAATTAATAGGAACAATTGTCGAGATGGACATAGATAAAATACATAGTTGAGAATATACACAGAGAGCAAAGAGTTTCTATCTCTGTATATATTTCTATGCTATTTGTGTTTATCTGTGTCCATCTGTGGTTAGGATTCTAAATAAGCTCTAAACCTTAGCCGCTGCTAATTCTTTACGGAATTCACCACAAATTGTGTCGTAGCCGTTAGCATCATCATCGTTTTTAGCTCCAAAAATTGCAGAGCCAGCAACGAACATATCAGCACCTGCTTCTTTGATTTCACGAATATTATTTGCTTTAACGCCACCGTCGATTTCTAGGCGAATGTCATAGCCAGAATCGTCAATCATTTTACGAGCAGTGCGTAGCTTATTAAGTGTTTCAGGGATGAAACTTTGACCACCAAAGCCAGGGTTTACTGACATTAATAAGATTACGTCAACTTTATCCATGACATGATCAAGGATATTTAGTGGTGTTGCTGGGTTAAATACTAAACCAGATTTGCAACCTAGTTCACGAATCATGCCTAAAGTACGGTCGATATGCTCAGAGGCTTCTGGGTGGAATGTGATATAGCTTGCCCCTGCTTCTGCAAAGTCAGGGATGATGCGATCAACAGGTTTTACCATTAGGTGAACGTCGATTTCGGCAGTCACACCGTGCTTGCGAAGTGCATCACAAACGAGAGGGCCAATTGTTAGATTAGGAACGTAGTGGTTGTCCATTACATCGAAGTGAACAACATCAGCACCTGATGCAATTACGTTGTCAACTTCTTCGCCTAAGCGAGCGAAATCTGCTGAAAGAATAGATGGTGCAATAAAATCTGCTTGTCTTGCCATGAGGGACTCCCCGATAAATTGAGCATTTCATCATTAACAATATAACCTTAATGATGTGCGAATAATCTGAAGTTTGCACTTTACCTGATTAGGGGAGGTTTTTCCAAGAATGTGAGAATGCTAGCCTCAATTTTATTCTTTGAAGGTTTTTTATGAGTATCGTTTCACCACTACCTTTCATCATGAGCGTGCCGTCAGAGTGCGTTTAATTGCGTCTATATTGGTAGCAATCACAACAATAATGGGAGGGTGGATATGCAATTAAGAACAAAAGCACTAAATAAGACGCAATTAAGAAAACAAGAAGTGAGCTGGTTTGGCAAAGACTTAACGCGACGCTCTAAAAGCTCATGTGAATTATGCGGAGCAACACATACAAAATTGTTTGTGTTTGAAGTAGAACCTATCCCTAAAGTACCGAATATTCACCACTGTCTCTTTGCTTGTGATACCTGTTATTCTTAGTTAACAAAGTCAGTTACACTCGACAGTAAACACTGGCGCTGTTTGCATGTGTCGGCTTGGAGTATCATTCCTGCAATTCAAGTAACAGCGATTAATATATTAAATCAATTAGAAGATGAAGAGTGGGCTAAGTTATTGCTAGAACAAGTTTATACACCTCCAGAGGTAAAAGCTTGGTTGGGAAAGTGCATGAAATAAATCGATACTCTAAGAAGATTGTGAATAGAACTTGAATGACCATGAGAACTCTTGTCTAATCGCGCACATATTAATTAATCTCAAATAGGGATAGTGCAAAAAATGCGTTGGTATGTGTCGTTGCAGAATCATTTTATAAGCTTGAAAAATAATCGAATTTTTGAGTTGTTTGTTATCGCGATTATTATTTTTTCAGCCTTGTTAATTGGTCTCAATACCTATGATATTCCCCAGTTTTACAGGCATGTACTGAAGACGCTTGACTATGCGGTTTCCATCTTCTTCTTGGTTGAAATCAGTATCCGTTTTCTTGCAGAAAAGAATAAAGGTAATTTCTTCAAAAATGGCTGGAATATTTTTGATACTTTGGTTGTTGTTTTAAGCCTAATTCCAATAGAAGACTCTGAAATGGTCTTGCTTGCTCGATTGATACGAATATTTCGTGTATTACGAATGGTTTCTGTTATTCCTGAGCTTAGAATACTCCTTGCATCATTGTTTAAAGCACTTCCGCAATTAGGTTATGTCGTCATGTTGATGTTCATTATCTTCTACATTTATGCTGCCGCTGGAAGTATGTTTTTTGAGAAAATAAATTCAGAACTTTGGGGAGATGTGAGTATTTCTCTACTCACATTGTTCCGTGTCATGACCTTTGAAGACTGGACAGATGTGATGTATGAAACGATGAAAGTCTATCCATTGAGCTGGATGTACTATATTAGTTTTATTTTTCTCACGGCCTTTGCTTTTTTGAACATGGTGATAGGAATCGTTGTGAATGTGATGGAGCAAGAACACCAACATGCTTATGACGAAGAGCACGACGGTGAACCAACAATTATTGATTTACACGCTGAAATACAGGAATTAAAACAGATGCTAAAGGATAAACAGTTGTAATTTATTGGTGACTAACGGTTTTTTATGAGAGTTTTTTGTCAAGGCTTCTTAGATAATCTAATTTTTCTTTAATTTTTATTTCCAAGCCTCGTTCTACGGGAAAATAGAATTGCTGTTCACCCATTGCTTCAGGAAAATAGGTTTCACCTGCGGCGTAAGCATCGGATTCATTATGAGCATAACGATAGTCTTTTCCGTAATCTAAATTCTTCATTAAAGACGTGGGGGCATTGCGTAAATGCATGGGGACATCCAAAGAACCAGAGTTTTTAGCTGCTTGCATTGCTGCTTTGTAAGCCATGTAAACGGCATTGCTTTTAGGGGCACTGGCGAGATAGATAATAGCTTGAGCGAGAGTTAATTCTCCTTCTGGGCTACCAAGTCTCTGGTAAGTTTCCCATGCGTTAACACATAAAGTTAATGCACGAGGGTCAGCGTTGCCAATATCCTCCGATGCCATGCGAACGATGCGTCGGGCGATGTATAAAGGGTCACAGCCACCATCAATCATGCGACAAAACCAGTAAAGAGC
>JALVRY010000381.1 GCA_027024625.1 Thiotrichaceae bacterium | reverse complement strand
GTCGAGTTGAGTACGATTTTGTGAACGTCATTAATGGCGAAGCGACACTAAAGCAGGCATTGATTCGGGATAAGAAAGCGGAAGGTTTATACATTCTGCCTGCATCACAGACACGGGATAAAGATTCGCTGACAAAAGAAGGCGTTGAAAGTGTTATCAATGAACTTAAAGCGGATGAATTTGAGTTTATTATCTGTGATTCACCTGCTGGTATTGAAAAAGGTGCTTTCATGGCCATGTATTTTGCGGATGAAGCGATTGTTGTGACGAATCCCGAAGTTTCTTCCGTGCGTGACTCTGATCGCGTGTTGGGCTTGCTACAAAGTAAAACACAAAAAGCGGAGCAGGGTGAAAATGTTAAAGAGCATTTGCTGATTACACGCTACTCACCTGAGCGTGTTGATGATGGTGATATGCTGAGCCTAGAAGATATATTAGATATCCTAGCGATACCGTTGATTGGGGCAATTCCTGAGTCTGAATCTGTACTACAGGCTTCAAATCGTGGTGTTCCCGTTGTGCTGGATAATAACAGTCATGCCGGGCAAGCTTATGCAGATGTGGTTCTTCGTTTTCTTGGGGAAACAGTGCCACATCGATTTTTAGAAGTTGAAAAGAAAGGATTCTTAAAGAGACTCTTTGGGTAAAAGGAAGATATGGGATTATTAAGTTATTTTAGAAGGCAAAAAAAGAATTCTGCATCAGAAGCGAAGGAACGTTTGCAGATTCTTATTGCACATGAACGTAGCAGTCGTTCTGCTCCAGACTATTTACCACGCCTAAAATCAGAACTAATGGCGGTTATTCGTAAATACGTTGATGTTTCTGAACAGGATGTCAATGTTCAGTATGAAGAAGGTAGTAACTGTGATGTATTAGAACTGAATATTGTATTACCAGAGAAGCAGTAATTTATTGATAAGCAAGAAGCTGAGTGATGTCTCCAAAATAGCATTTAGCTTATTGTTTTGAAACTCTCAAGTAGAACACAATAAAAATAAGAGAACTATAAGATGAAAAAACAGTATATGTTAACCCTCGTTGGAGAAGATGTTGCTGGGATTGTTGCCGCTGTTACGTCAGATTTGTCTGATGCTAATTGCAATTTGGGTGAAACCTCTATGATGCGCTTAGGAGGTAGTTTCAGCATATTAATGATTGTTGGAACTGAACATAGCTCATCAGATATAAAATCCATTCTTGATAAAACATGCCAAAGATTTAATCTAAAGCTCCATGTTGATCCTTTGAACACAAATGCCTCTCCTAAACAAATCGTACCAGATGTGCGCATTGGAATTTATGGCGCAGATTCGACGGGAATAGTTGCAAAAGTTACCCGTGTACTGGCCGATTCTGGTTTGAATATTACTAATCTAAGTTCAGATATTGCTGGTGGTGGAGATGGTTCTGCTATCTATGTGCTTTCAGTTTCTGGTCAGGCAGAGCAGGGTTATGATGTTTTAGAAAACGCTGTCAAAAAACTACAGGCAGATAAGCTAGAAGTAAGTATTGAACCTATTCAATTACTACTAGGTTAACAGCATGTCTATTCAAGATATTCTGGTGTATCCAGATGAAAGGCTAAAGCAACTTTCAAATGAGGTGACTGAATTTGATGGCGCATTCAAGCAACTACTCGATAATTTAGAGGAGACACGTTTGGCAGGGCCAGGAGCGGTTGGTATTGCAGCACCACAAATAGCAGTATTTCAACGAGTGGTGATTGTCGATGTCTCTAAGATGCGCAAACCTGTCCCTAATCACGGTTACATGATTCTAGTAAACCCTGAGATAACAGAATGGGATGGTTATGATATTGGTAGAGAAGGTTGTTTATCTGTGCCTGATTTTACGGGGAATGTAATTCGAGCTAAAAGCATCCACCTTAAAGCCCTTGATCGAGAAGGGAATGATATTGAGTTTGATATGGAAGGTTTTGAAGCAAGAGCGGTTCAACATGAACTGGATCATCTTGACGGTTTATTATTCCTTGATCGTGTTGTCAGTCGAAATACTGATATTTTCAAAAGAAAAGTTTATAAAAAATCGTAGTTCCCTTGGTCAGGGAACACATGGTGCTTATCATAAATAAATTGTATTAGATCCTGAATTTTCTCAGAATCAAAGCCTATATAAGTAAATGAGACTTTTGCACGAAAGATCTAACAAATAAAAAAGGCTTGAATTCCCCCTATTTGGTCTAAAAAATCAGCCAATAGCTCGGCTATTACCTTCATTATTAGACTAAACAGAGAAAATTACGCTCTTTTTTCTTTCATCATCCTTTCATGCAAAGCTCTCTAAATAATAAAATGGCAAAGACAACGATAGCAACACAAATTGATGATGTACTTGGGACAGTGCAAAAGTGGCTAGGGAAAGGGCGAAAGAAATCGTTTCAGTTTTATGTGCAAGCCTTACAGCCATTTATGGGGGATGTGGTCAGTAATGTAAAAGATATATTGACTAACTCAAGCCCAGAAAAGCATTCACTAGTGCAAAACTTCTCAAAAACACGCTTCTTAATATGGCTGGGTATTGCCTCTGCCATTATGGGAATATTGATCCTAATTAGCCCAAAACTGTTTATCAGCTGGCAAATGATTCTTATCCCCTTGATTGCTATCGTGGGTCCTTGGTTAATGGATTTCTTCAGAGAGTCATCACAAGAAGCAAAAGAAACAATAGAGAGCTACGATGGTAGGGAATTGATAGGAAAAGCATTTGTGCTTAAAAATGATATTGTCGGTGGTGTTCTAGAAATGACAATTCAAGGTGAAACTTGGGAGATAAAGGGCGAAGATTTAAGCAGAGGAAGTCGAGTTAGGGTTGTTGCGGTGAGTGAAAAAACATTATTTATTACTTCAGTGGAGTAAATGAAATGGAAGTGATACAAAGAAATGGGGTTAGCCTCATTAATATTGATAAGCCATTGGTACGGGATAATGTTATGCAACTTTGCTCGTGTATAGTCTCAATCGGTAATCAAGAGCCACATAAAATTGTACTAAATTTACAAATGATGGCATACATTAGCTCGGCAGCATTGATGCTCTTCTTCCGACATTATGCCTCGCTTTTTGAACGGGGATTCATTCTTGAAATACAAGAAGCTAATGATGCCGTAGTCGATATTCTTAAATTAGCTAACTTCAATATGCTTGCAAATATAAACCCAGAAAATAAGCAATGAACGTGCATAAAATAAGTTCGATAACTTTAATAACGCAGAACTTTTATTTCAGCTTGGATTATCTCGAGAATTACATCGTTATTTTACGCAATAATCAAGATCATCCATGACGTGATAAAAAGGCATTTAGAATGTTGAAGTTATTCATGCATGCTCCTAAGTTAGAAAAGGTATTTCATCGTAATAAAAGAGCCAATTGATCAACACAAGCTAGTCAGTAATGCACAAGTAATAAAAAATATAAGCAGATATTTATAAAAATAACAAATAGATGACA
>JALVRY010000380.1:3084-3498 GCA_027024625.1 Thiotrichaceae bacterium | reverse complement strand
GCATTGAAGCAACTGCATCGACACGCAGGCCATCAATATGAAACTCATCCAGCCAGTAAACAGCATTGGTGATAAGGAAATTGCGGACTTCATTACGCCCATAATTGAAGATCAGTGTCCCCCAATCTTGATGTTCGCCTTGTCGTGGGTCGGCGTGTTCATAGAGAGCATCGCCATTAAATTTGGCTAATGCAAAATCATCTTTGGGGAAGTGTGCGGGAACCCAATCAATAAATACGCCAAGCTTATTTTGATGACATTGGTCGATAAAATAGCGAAAGTCATCAGGAGAGCCAAAACGTGCTGTCGGAGCAAAAAAGCCTGTGACTTGATAGCCCCACGATTGATCTAGTGGATGCTCGGCAATCGGCATTAGCTCAATATGTGTATAACCTAATTCTGAAACATAAGGAA
>JALVRY010000380.1:0-3074 GCA_027024625.1 Thiotrichaceae bacterium | reverse complement strand
GCATTGAAGCAACTGCATCGACACGCAGGCCATCAATATGAAACTCATCCAGCCAGTAAACAGCATTGGTGATAAGGAAATTGCGGACTTCATTACGCCCATAATTGAAGATCAGTGTCCCCCAATCTTGATGTTCGCCTTGTCGTGGGTCGGCGTGTTCATAGAGAGCATCGCCATTAAATTTGGCTAATGCAAAATCATCTTTGGGGAAGTGTGCGGGAACCCAATCAATAAATACGCCAAGCTTATTTTGATGACATTGGTCGATAAAATAGCGAAAGTCATCAGGAGAGCCAAAACGTGCTGTCGGAGCAAAAAAGCCTGTGACTTGATAGCCCCACGATTGATCTAGTGGATGCTCGGCAATCGGCATTAGCTCAATATGTGTATAACCCAATTCTGAAACATAAGGAATTAGTCGATCTGCTAAGTCTCGCCAGTTTAAAAATTTGCCAGAATCATTCTGTTGCCACGAACCAGCGTGTAGCTCATAGATACTGATAGGCTGATGCTGCCAATCAAATTTAGCTCGATTTTCGATCCATGCATCATCATGCCAATCATGTTGACTCGACGTAATATACGACACGGTGTCTGGGCGTAAGGCCATTGAACGAGCATATGGGTCGGTCTTGGTTAACAACTCATCATCCTGAGTGAGTATTTCATATTTATAGCTATCGTTAGCTTGCAAACTTGGGATAAATAACTCCCAAACACCTGACGCTCCACAACTACGCATGGGATGACGACGACCATCCCAACCGTTGAAATCACCTATAACGCTCACTCGTTGCACATTAGGAACCCAAACTGTGAATAAACAGCCATCAATACCATCAATGGTTTTTAGATGAGCACCCATAAAACGATAAGTATGATGGTGTTTACCTTCTGCAAATAGGTGTAAATCTAATTCACCAACTTGCATAACAAAACTATACGGTGAAATTACCTCATGCCAAGCACCAGAGCCTTTTTCTTGCCAACGTACATTAAGATGCTTGACCACCTCTGTTTCGTCATGCAATGCAATCTCAAAAATATCACTATCGGGGATGCGTTGCATCTGCCCTATTCCAATGAGTTCGGCTGTTTCTGCATGGGGTAAAAACACCCGTGCAAGGTACTTTTCATCCTTATCATCAAGATGCACACCAAGCACCTGAAATGGGTCATGGTGTTTGCCCTGTTGGATTCTTTGTAGTTCTTTGTTCATATTTGTTCTGCTTTATTTATTAACCACAGATGCACACGGATAATTTTAAGATTGATTTAAGGTAGAGATTCCAGAAAAAAAACAGGAGGCACAGACTAGTCTGTGAAGTTAATACACTACAGCTTACAATTCCAAAATATTCATATCTTATCTGTTTTGACTATTTCGCCTAAGAGGCTGAGAAGTATTTTGATAATTTACTTATTGGGATTGGTGTGACTCCTATATCCTCTGTGGTTAATTTCAAATCAATATTTCCTAATCAATCGCCCTGATGCCAGCATCTTTTTGCGTATATCCACTGCTAGGTTTTCAGGTATTTGTTCCCATTTTAATTGCCATTGCCAGTTATCATCCACCGTTCCAGGTACGTTCATTCGTGCGGTAGAATCAAGTTGTAGAAAATCTTGCAGTGGTATTATGGCGAGTTGAGCTTCCGTTGCTAATGCGGTTTCTATTAGAGTATCTGTCAGCTTATCTGGATTATCTATTTCCAGTGCTTGCATTACGTGATTTTGGGCATCTTTATCTAAACTTTGAAACCAGCCTTCAGTGGTATCATTATCGTGTGTACCCGTATAAACAATGCGATCGTGTCCGATATTTTTTGGCTTGTGTGGATTATCATCAAAGGCATCAAAAGAAAATTGCAGTACAGACATACCGGGTAAATGAAAGCGTTCTCTTAATGCATTAACTTCTGCTGTAATAATCCCTAAGTCTTCAGCAACAATAGGGACGTTACCCATTTTATTCTGTAGTGATTCTAATAACTGCTCACCTAACACTTTTTGCCATTGACCATGCTCAGCCGTTTCGTGATTGGCATCAATCTCCCAAACCGCTTCTAGCCCTCGGAAATGATCAATTCTGACGAGGTCAAATAAGCTTAGATGATTTTCTAGGCGGCTCAACCACCAGTCAAAACCATTTTCTTGCATAGCTTGCCAGTTATAATGTGGGTTACCCCAGCGTTGCCCTGTCTCAGAGAAATAATCTGGCGGCACACCCGCAACCACTGTGGGCATCCCCTGTTCATCCAATAAAAAATAATGCTGATTTGCCCACACATCGGCACTATCATGGGCGACAAAAATCGGCATATCACCAAACAAGTAAATACCTTGATCATAAGCATAATCACGAAGTTCATACCAGCGACTATAAAGGTGGTATTGTTGCCAAATAATTCCTTGGATTAGCTCGGCATATTGCTGTTTAAACGCTGCCAATGCTTCAGGGTTTCTTTGCTTATATGGCTCTTCCCAGTCATACCAAGCACGGGAGGAAAACTGCTGTTTAAGTGCCATAAACAAGGCATAGTCATCCAGCCAGTATTGCTCCTGAGTGTACCAATGCTGGAAACTGGCATCATGAGGCTGTGATACTTGACTCGCATGATTTTCATCATCCAATAAAGCAGGATTAATAGCAAAAGCGGAATAGCATTGATACGGAGATAAGTTATCTTGTGGCACGCCCAAAGGTAAGACTTGCCAAACTTGCAAGCCAGCTGCTGCCATAAAATCTAACCAACGAAAAGCATCTTCATCCAGTTTGCCTGAAGGTAGACTGGTAGGATGCAATAAAACGCCACTGATGCGTGACGCCCCTTGCATAATGTTTGAATAAGGGATCATTTGTTTCGCCGCATGGTTCCAGAATTTTCAGCATTACCGCCGCCACGTGATATGGGTTGATCCAGCTCATCAGGGCTAACGACTCCTAATAACTCATACAATAATTTCAGCTGAGTGCGGAATAAAACATCAAAATCATTAACGCTTTCGGCTGAGTTGTAATCACCAAACCACCAGAACCAATCTGAGCCTTCACAAATAGCAAGCTGTAATTC